>URKT01000001.1 GCA_900548495.1 uncultured Collinsella sp.
GTGTCGAGCAGCTGCGACTCCATGTCGCGTTCGTCGACGGTATGGGTGAGCTCGAGGATGCGGTCACTGATCGTGGACTTGCCATGGTCGATGTGCGCAACGATCGAGAAGTTGCGGATGTGGGAAATGTCAATTGAAGTATTCATGCGGACTATCTTACCCGAGCGGTACAAAAAATGGAGCCTGTTCCATAAAACAGGCTCCATTTATGCGCGTAATCTGTGTGGTGTGAAATTTACAACTTAGGCGTTGATGCTGTTCACGAGCTTGGCAAGACCGGACTTGCGGTTGGAAGCCTGGTTCTTGTGGATAACATGCTTGGCGGCAGCCATGTCGAGACGCTTGGTGACGGTCTTGAGGGCAGCCTGGGCCTTCTCGGCGTCGCCCTCGGCGACGGCGGACTGGACGTGCTTGGTCAGCGTCTTGAGCTCGGACTTGACAGCCTTGTTACGCATGCGAGCTGCCTCATTGGTGCGGATACGCTTCTTCTGAGACTTGATGTTTGCCACTTCTGGAGTTCCTTTCGAGTTCCTTGCAAAAAATGTATGACACCTCTGAGACACGGTGAGGTCATGCAAGCGCCTACTATAGCACGCTCCCCCTCAAAGGGATAGAACGAATTTGTCAAATAGGCAGGTATCATCACGATTTTCTCAAGATGTTCGTAATCCAGAGCAAAAGCGCGGTCTGGGAATCAGCCGAACCCTTCAGTGCGAGCTCCACATCGACGGCACCCTCGAGCGCAGCGACAAGCTCCGCCATCGAAAAGCGGCGTGCCCAGGTAAGGTGATTTTTGACCTGCCAGGCCTGAAGCTTAAGCGTCGCGGCAAGCTCACGACCCTGCCCACGCGCATCGAGCGCCTTGGCAACGATAAGCTCGCGAATGCGCCCGCACAGCAATGTGTAAGTCCACACGTAGCTCTTGGCGGGCAGTAGATTGAAGAGCTCAAGCGAGCGGCGCATGTCACGGGCCGAGACCGCATTGAGAAAGTCCCAGGGCTGAACTTCGGCCGTGCGCACGATCCAGCGCTCCACATTGGCAAGCTCAATTTGCGGCGCCTCGACCATCTGGGCAAGCTTGGCCAAGTCGTTATCGAGCATGCGGGTGTTCTCGCCCGAGCGCGAAACGAGCTCCTCGGCGGCCGCCATCGAGATAGACTTTCCGTGCTGCGTCGCCATCTGTTGCACGCGGCGTGGGAGCTCCCAGCGCTTGGTGCCCGAACAATCGACGATAGCCTTCTTGTCGATCTTGGCGATCGCCTTGTACAGGCGCGTGTTCTTGGCAAGCGAATCGGCAATAATGAGACAGACCGTCGTGGGACTGGGACTTGCGAGGTACTCGACAAGCGGTTCCGAGACCGCCTTGGCAAGCTTGGAGCAGCCGTCGAGGATCACCAGGCGAAACTCGCTGCCCATGGGAAAGGTATTGAGCGAGCCGATGATCGACTCGATATCGGGATCTTTCGTCATGTCACGTTCATCGAGGTTGAACTCAACCATACCCGACTTTTCCAAGCGAGCTTTCATACGCGAGACGGCGTGGTCGCGCTTGACCCCATCGGTACCGACGATCAGATATGCCGGCAACAGACCGGTTTCGGACATCGCGCTCCCCTCCCGCAGGCCTTCGTATTCGCTTCGTGCCATTCTAGCCCAGGGGCCCACCACACGCCAACGACGTCGTCACGGTTGCTGGCATCGCATCGCAAAGCCATTCGCAGTCGGCGTGACGGTAATGTCGCCGTGTTCGATAGTGCACGCGAAAACGCCGCCCGCTTCCTTAACGGCATCGATGCAGGCATCGGACGGATGGCCGTATCGATTCCCCTCGCCCGCGCTCGCGAGGGAAAGCTCGGGCTTCAGGACGTCCAGCAACTCACCATCAACTGAAACCTTAGAGCCGTGATGCCCAAGTTTAAGGACATCGATATCCCCCACCTCCCTCGACACCGACCTGGCCATGGGTCTCGACCTTAATGGTCAGACCTCGCTCGGCAGCTGCCTTCTCCAGCGCCTCCTTCGCCATGAAGGTGTGCGCAATGCCGGTCGGGCAACCGGTGGCGGCGATGATGTCAAACTTAGCCATGTGTCCCTCCTTTTTAAGTTTTGCGCCCGCAGGCGCTCCCCTACACGCGCGTCCTTGCGCGCTTTTCCACAACTGAAAGATACCAACCTACCGTCCGCGTGAGAAGAGCTTAGGTGCAAATCTCCGGTGAAAGGTTCTTTCATAACCGTAAACGGTAAGTGAAAGTTTACCATCAACACTTGAAACGGCAAGGTGTATCTTGTAATTGAAAATGCCCATATACTATGGCATTGCGAATCAAATTAGATTTTCATGCCAACCAGGAGCCATCCATGACCGATAGTAGCAAGAGCGCACTTTCCCTCATTAGCACCCATCAGGGATACAGCGAGTCCGAGCAGCGCATTGTCGACTATATATTGGAGCACCAGTCCGAGGCGCCACGCCTCACGGCCGCTCAGCTCTCGCGCGCCGCCGCCACGTCCGAGGCGACCGTTTCGCGCTTCTGCCGCAAGCTTGGGTTTGGCAGCTTCCGCAGCTTTCAGTTTTCGTTGGCGAGGGATTTGGAAAGCCAGCGCAACGAGGGCCTGACCGACGAGGTCTCGCTCGACAATATGGAGCAGAGCCTCAAGAACATCCTGGCTGCCAAGGTGAGCGAGCTTAATGCGACCATCGACGGAATCGACCACGATACGCTGGCGGCTGTTGTGCATGCCCTTAAGCATGCAGGGGTTATTGAGTTTGCGGCTGTGGGCAATACGAACGCGGTCGCGCTCGATGCGACGTTTAAGTTTTCGCAGCTGGGCCTGCGCTGCATGGCGAGCACCATTAGCGAGACATCAATCGGCTTTGCGCTCACGTTGCGCCCGGGTGACGTTATCGTGCTAATCTCAAACTCTGGCAAATCGCGCCGACTGAATCGCATGGCAAAAGCGGCTCGCGACTGCGGCGCAACCGTAGTCGTCATCAGCAGCGACAGCAAATCCCCACTCGCGCGCCTGGCAGACTACACTTTTTATACCGTCAACCACGAAGCGCTACTGACAACGGGCGACTTTGCGTTCTCCAAGATCAGCGCCACGATGATCATCGAAGTCATCTACAACTTCCTGCTGCCCGAGATTGAAGACGCGCGTGAGCATATCAGCTACTACGAGGAGCTCATCCAGCCGGATAAGGTTGTGGAGTAGGCTTTATAGGGAGTCGTTAGTTGCTTGTCGCACGAAACTATGCCGGTTTACTACGATGAAATCGCAATGTATGACCATATCGCGTTTTGAAAGAAAACCGCAGGCGTTCTACCTGCGGTTTTCTTTTTGCAATATTAGCTGTGCTCGAGCTATGCCGATTCATCGTAGTAAACCGGCATAGTTTTTGACGGTCGGGCCAGACGGGCAAGTGGCGAGGCAAGGATTATTGATATTTTACCCCCCAACACCGCCGACTCGTTCTAACCTCGAGCCTCTTCCAGCATCTGCCTGGCGTGGGCCAAGCTTGCCTCAGACTGATCGCCGCTCAACATGCGGGCGATCTCGGCGGTACGCGCTTCGCCGGTTACCTCATCCAAATGCGTTTGGGGAACATCGCCCGGTTCCTTGCTGACGACATAATGCTTGTCAGCCATGACGGCGACCTGCGCCAAATGGGTTACGACAATCACCTGATGCGTAGCGGCGAGATCTGCCAGCACGCCCGCAAGTGCACGCGCCGTGGAGCCACCGACACCAGCATCGACCTCGTCAAACACCAGTGTATCGACACCGTCCGCGTTACCGAGGACAACCTTGCTCGCCAGCATGACGCGGCTGAGCTCACCGCCCGACGCAATTCGACGCAAGGGGCGCGGCGTCAAACCGGCACCGCTGCGGTATAGCAGCTCGTAGCTCGAAGGACCAACGGGCGTCCACTCAGCACGGGGAAGATCACGCGACTCCCAGACGAGCTCGGCACTACCCATCTCCAGGCGAGCCATCTGGCGGCCCACCTCGTGACAGAAGCGCGGGGCCGCCGTATTGCGAGCGCGCTTAAGCGCCTTGGCGGCAGCAAACAGTTCGCGCTCCGCCGCGCCAAGCGCTTCACGCGCCTTTTTGATCTGTTCATCGCCATCATCAACCAGGGACAGCAGCTCTTGCGAGCGATCGCGCATGGCAAAAACATCGTCCATAGTGGGACCCCACTGACGCAACAGACCCTTGAGGTCGGAATACCGCTCACGCATGCGAGCGAGCTCGCGCGGGTCGAAGGCGATGCCATCGCGATAGGCACGAAGCTCGTTCGCGCAATCCTCAAGGGAGATACAGGCATCCGAAAGTGCATCGGCGATGTCACCCAGCTTGCGATCGACGGTCGCCATGCGTGAAAGCTCGGCCACGGCGCCATTCACGGCATCGAGCGCTCCCCCTTCGGCGGCAAGCGATGCATGGGCATCGCTAGCTGTGGCAACCAGCACCTCGGCATGTTCGGAGCGCGGCAGCAGTTCCTCGAGTTCCTCATACTCGCCCGGTTTAGGGTCGACCTCGCCGATGCGCTCGAGCGCAAAGCGCGCCTCCTCGACGCGGCTCCCCTGCGCACGCGAGGCCTCTTCAACACGTCGAACCTCCTTGGCGGCAGCACGCGATGCCTTAAAGCAGGCGCGGTACGCATCCAGCGCCTCGAGCGCAGAGCGTCCCGCCCACGCATCGACCATCGCAACGTGATGTGCCGAATCGAGCAAGCGCTGGTGCTCGTGTTGGCCGCACAGATCCATCATCACACCAACGCGCTCCGAAAGCTCGCGCACACTGGCGATGCGGCCGTCAATCTTAACGCGACTGCGGCCCTCGGCAGAAAGGCTGCGCTGGACCGTGAAGCCCTCCGTGTCGTGCGGTCCGTCAAAGAGTCGCGCCTCGACGCTCGCCAGCGCCTCACCCTCGCGCACCGTCGAGGAATCCGCGCGCTCGCCCAAAATAAGCTTGAGGGCCGAGAGCAGCGCGGTCTTGCCGGCGCCGGTCTCGCCTGTCAGGACAGTCAGGCCGGCACTCGGCACCAGCGTCGCCTCGCGAATGAGTGCAATGTTAGAAACCTGCAGCTCATCGATCATGACGGACTCCGTAGAATACGCGGCTCACCGAGTTATAGAAGCTCTCGGGGCCGTAATCCAGCAGCAACACATCTCCGGGCCCGCGACGCACAGCCACGCTCTCGACCGTACCATCACAAGTAATAAACTGTCCGTCGATAGCGATCGCCGGAACGCTCGGACGATCATCAGACATAAAGATTTCGACGACATCACTCGGCGAAGTCAAGAAGGCACGGGCCTGAATGGTGTGCGGCGCAATGGGTACGCAGACCATGCCCGTATAGTCGGGGCTCACGATGGGGCCACCGGCACTGAGCGCGTAACCCGTAGAACCAGTCGCCGTGGACACGACCACGCCGTCGCCACGCAGTCGATCGATATGGTGGCCCGACACCGTGATGTCGAACTCGACCATATCGGACAGCGGACCGCGGGTAAGCGCCATGTCGTTGAGGGCGAAGGTGCGCACGACATCCTTCGTACCGTCTTCGCGCACGGACACGATATCCGCGGCGATGGTAGCGCGACGGCTCACATGCAGCTCGCCGGACAGGGCGTCGCTCACGACCTGCAGAATGTCACGCTCCTCGGGACTCGCAGCAGTTAAAAAGCCCAGGTGACCATAGGAAAGACCGAGGATAGGAATCTCGCGATGGTTGAGGATGCGGGCAGCGCGCAGCAACGTACCGTCGCCGCCGAGCGTAATGACCAGATCGGAGCCGTCAATATCAGGCGTGCTTTGAATCTTCGATCGCTGGTCGGCAGCCCATGCGACCTCATAGCCCTGGCGCGTCAGCCAAAGCTCGAGCATCAGGCCGCTCTCGACCGCCTCTTGCTTGTAGTAATTGGGAACCAGAAAGACCTTCATAGCGTTGCAGCTTTCTCGCTCAAAACCGATACCTGGGATTGCAGCACGTCTTGCGAGCGGTCGCCAGATTCAAATCTCGTGCCGTACAGGAAAAACTCAACGTTGCCCTTGGCACCATGAATGGGCGACACGCACACATCGACCGGGAACAACCCCTTGGCAGCAAAGAGCTCAACCGCCGCCACGAGCGTATCGCGGCGCACAGCGGGATCGGTCACAATGCCGCCCTCGCCCACCAGCGCCGCCGGAGCTTCAAACTGTGGCTTTACGAGCGTGCAGAATGCACCCGTAGGCGCCAGGCACGCCAGTACCGCATCGATAATGTTCGCGATGCTGGTAAACGAGACATCACACACAGCCAGGTCGATGGCGCCGGCATAGCCAAGCTCAGGCAGCTGCGTCACGTTTGTGCGCTCATGCAGCGTCACGCGATCGTCCTGACGCAACGACCAATCGAACTGGGCGCGACCCACGTCCACAGAGACAACGGTCGCAGCTCCGCGCTTGAGCAGGCAATCGGTAAAACCCCCGGTAGAGCAGCCCACATCCAAACAGGCAAGGCCCGTCGGATTGATGCCAAACGCATCAAGCGCGCCTTCGAGCTTAAGACCGCCGCGGCCAACATAGGGAATGCGCCCCTTCACGTGCAGCGGCAGCCCCGGCATCACCTTAAGACCCGGCGAAGTCAAGCGCTCACCGCCACTCGAGACCAAGCCGGCCATAAGAGTGCGAAGGGCATCCGCGCGATCGGCGCAGATGCCCTGTGAAATCAGTTCGTCATCAAGACGCACGCGTTTCATGAATGCCATCAACCATTCGTATCCGGAGATGCAGCCTAGCTATCCTGGGATTCGTTTGCCGCATCCTCATCATATTCCTGCTCGAGCTTGTCGGCCTCACGCGGCGTCAGCTCAAACTTGTCGACCATATCGACCGCGCGGGAGCCCAGCTCAATCGCTTCGTCAAACAAATCGAGCGAACGCTCCAAGGAGGTATCCTTGGAACGAACGGTAGCGATGATCTGGTCCAAGCGGTCCGAAATCTCGTCGAAGTTGCGGACGGAACCCTCTGGCATGGCTACTCCTCGACGGTACCGGTCTCGGCCTCGGCGACCTCAGCAGCGTCCACGTCCTCGGACAGCACGCCAGTCTCGGCCTGGGCAACCGCAACCTTGGCGGCAGCCTCGGCAGCCTGTGCCTCCTCGCGAGCGCGATCTTCGGCCAGCAGCTCTTGGTACAGGTCCTCGCCTGGCAGCTCCTCGCTGCGAGCGATCTTGCCCAGCACGCCGTTGACGAACGAAGCGGACTGGTCGGTGCCATAGGCCTTGGCAAGCTCGACGGCCTCGTTGATTACGATGGCGTCCGAGACCTCCTCGTCGGTGAGGAAGCGCATCTCATAGACGGCGATACGCAGCAAGTTGCGGTCGGCGCCGGGCATGCGCATAAGATCCCAGTTCTTGGCGACGGCGCGCAGAGCGCAGTCGATACGATCGATATGCTCGTAGGCACCGCGGCAAAGCTCCAGCGCATAGGGGTCGAGGGGACCCTTCGAGATCAGGAAATCGCCCTCGAGGACGCGCTCGAGCGGGCTGTCCGTGGCCTCGGCCTGGAACAGCAGCTGCAGCGCCTGACTGCGGGCAAGCGTGCGCCCGCGATAAACCTTAAGGCTCAAAGGTTACTCCTTGGGGAAAACGAGGCCGTCAATGCAAACGTCAACGCGCTCGACCTCGACGCCCACCTGAGCATCGATGGCGGCGACCACGGCGGCGCGAACGGCCTCGGCGAGCTTCTTGAACGGATAGCCAAAGAACACCACGACACGCACGGTGAGTGCGAGCTTGTCGCCGACGACCTCGGCCTCGACCGCCGGCTCGGAAGCAGGGGCCTTGGACGAGAGCATCATGGAGACAAGGTTGGTGGCAAGGTCCTTGACGCCAACGGAGGCGATGCCCTCGACATCCGACACGGCGCGCGAGACGATGGCGGTCAGAACATCGGGCGAAATGCCGATGCCGTCAATCTTGATTTCCTGGGGCATGAGTCCTCCTAGAAGAGTTGGTTGCTAGACGCGGGAGACGAACTTGCCGTCGCGGGTGTCAACCTTGATGACCTCGCCCTCGTTGAGGTACATGGGGACCTGGATGACAGCGCCGGTGTCGATCGTGGCCGGCTTGGTGGAACCCTGGACGGTGTCGCCCTTAAAGCCCGGGTCGGTCTGGACGATGGTGGTCTCGATGAACATCGGCGGGGTCACGCCCATGAGCTCATCGTCGGCGAAGAGCAGCTGGCAAATGTCGTTCTCGCGCAGCCACTTGGAGTTCTCGCCCACCATGTCCTCGGGAACGGGAACCTGCTCATAGGTCTCGTTGTCCATGAAGATGTAGTCGGCGCCATCGTTGTAGAGGTACTGGAACTCACGGGTGGTGAGCATGACGCTCTCGAACTTGGTGCCGGCGTTGCAGGTGTTCTCGACGACGCGGCCGCTCTTGATGTCGCGGGTCTTGTAGCGCACAAACGCGCCGCCCTTGCCCGGCTTGACATGCTGGAACTCGACGATGGTGTAGACCTTGTCCTTGATGCGGAGACCGAGGCCGTTCTTGAAGTCGGCGGTAGAAATGGTAGGCATAGCGACCTTTCTTGTTATGGGCAGAACGCACAAGCGTCCAAATTACATACGACAGAAATTATACACTTGCAGACGGCTGCTGCAGCGAGCGCATAAAAAGAGAACGCGGGGCGTCCGAATCGATCCGGACGCCCCGCCCCAAAAATCTATCGAAATGGGCTAGCAATCGATGACGTGCAGGTCGTGCGGGGTCTTGGTGAAGGGCTCGTAGCCGTTCTCGGTGACCACGCCGTAGTCCTCCAGACGCACGCCGCCCACACCGGGCAGATACACGCCGGGCTCCATGGTGATAACCGAGCCGACCTCGATGATATTCTTGCTTCGGTTGAAGTTGGGCAGCTCATGGATGTCGATGCCCACGCCGTGGCCCAGACCATGGTTGTAGTAATCGCCATAGCCGGCATCGCCGATGATCTTCTTGGAAAGCTTGAAAATGTCGTTGCCCTCGACGCCCGGATGAATGGCGGCGACGCATTCCTCGTGCGTGCGGCGCACGAGTGCGTACAGGTCGAGCTGCTCTTGCGTGGGCTCGCCCATCACGACGGTGCGCGTCATGTCGGAGCGGTAATCACAGTAGCCCGCGCCGTAATCCATGAGGACGAAATCGCCCTTCTCGATCACGCGATCGCTCGGCACGGCATGCGGGTTGGCGGTGTTGGGGCCGCTCGCGACGATGGAACCGAAGGCCAGGCTGTCAGCACCGTTGGCGAACATAAAGTTCTCGAGCTCGTTGCGTACCTGTTTCTCGGTCATACCGGGCTTAATAAAGCCGAGCATGTGCTGGAAGGCGGCGTCGGTGATCGACTGTGCGTGGCGCATGAGCTCGATCTCCTCGGCGTCCTTGATGGCGCGCATCTTGCGGATGTCGTCATGCATCAGCGGCAACATGCAGGCGACGGAACGATCCTCCAGACCACGCTGAATACCCTGGTAGAAGTTGATCTGCATGTCGTCCTCGACAGCGCAGACGCGGCACTTGTTGGCCGCGATCTTGCCGGCGACCCAACCGGGGATGGTGCCCTCGTCCATGTCGTAGATCCAGGGGCTGCCGGCGGGCGTGTTCTCCTCAAAGCTGTTGAGGTAGCGCGAGTCGGTATGGAACAGGCACTGGTCGGCCGTAATAAACGCCGCGTGCGGGAACTCGAAGGTGTAGTCGAAGACGCCCTTCACGCCCGTAAGCCAACGAAGGTTGGCCTCGTCGCGCACCACGATAGCGTCGTAGCCGCGCTCGGCCATCAGGGCACGGACACGCTCGATACGACCGGCAGGACCGGCAGCAAACTCAGACATGCAGATTCCTTTCTTGTTGTCTCTATATAGACGGGACGGGTCTCAACCGAACGACGGAATCGCATGCGATCCGCAACCGATAGAAAACCCGCCCCTCAACATGATACGAAAGACGATGGATGTCAATAAATCTTAGAGAAGTTCTTTGCGAGAAGCCAAGTAGGCGTGAGCATGGCGCTCAAGAACCTCGTCCTCAACGCTCGTTAGGCGAATGGCACCGAGTGCTGCGGGCAGCGGCAGCATGCTGCGATTCGAGCGAACGAACTGCTGCTTGCGGAACTCCTCGATAAACGCGGTGGGCTCCAGGTCGAAGGCAAGCTCCTCGATACCAAAGTCCTCCAGGCAGTCATCGACCTCAAAGACGTAATCGATATCAAAGTCGCAGGCATCATGTGCTAGGCGCGCCTCAAAGCGCATGCCCTCGGATAACAGCTGATAGGCAGGGACCTGCGAAGCGGCATCACCCAAGCAAGCGCGCAAGGTACGCTCCCCCGTCTTACCAAAATCGAGCGCATGGCGGGCGCTCGGGTTCGTGGCCATCAGTACGTCCTTGCGGGCAGTCTGAGACCATTGAACGGCATTGACGAGCGCGACCTCCTCGCCCGCGAGAATCTCGGGGACGGTCTCAGTAAACTGATTCCAGCGGGACTTGCTGCTCGAAAGCATGGTGCCAACAAGTACCACATAGCCGAGCTTAAGGTCCTCGGGGTCCGCCTCGCGAACAAGGTCGAGGTCACACACGACCAAGCCCGGTTCGGGACGGAAGGCGATAGCGGGAAGCGCATTCGCCGACGAGGCGACGAGCGGCTTCATGGTCGTCGCGACCGTGAGCATGGCGTCGAACGTCGTCGGCAGTAAGGCGCACTCGGTGCGACCGCACCACTGATTGGCACACCAACAAACGACCGAGCAGGTCGCTGTATCGCCGACAGCGACAACCAAATCGTCGCAGGTAATGCCGTTAGCCGACAGGGCGCCAAAGACGGTATCGGCATCGACCAGCGTGGCACCAGCAGGCGAAACCTCGAGGACTAGCGGCGACACGACAAAACCGGCGTCGACCAGCGCATGCTCGACGACCTCACCAAAACGCTCGGATGTGGCGGAGTTCCAAACCACCATCGCGCGCTTAGGTTTGCCCACAGCCGAGGCAAACATGCGCGACAGCTCATCGAACGCGCCCAATCCGACGCGGACATCGACACTGCGGTTTTGGAAATTGATCAGTTGACGGCGAATCATAGCAGTCCACGCTCCAAAAGCATCTCGGCACAAAGGTAGGAAACGTCCTCGAAGGACTTGTTGCGAATATCAAGGGTAAGGTCGGCGGCCTGGCGATACAGCGGACGGCGATGCTCAAACAGGCGCGCAGCGTGCTCGGGCGAACGGAAATCGGGGCGCGTGTCGGACCGACGAATCTGGCGAATCGAATCCTCGAAGTCGCCCTCAAGGTACACACACGTACCCATTTCGTGCATCAGCTCAATATTCACCGGCGTCTCGACGATACCGCCACCGCACGAAACCAACAGGCTACGCTCGCTTTGGAGCGAACGGAGCGCCGAGGTCTCGAGCTCGCGAAAACGATCCTCACCCTCGGTCTCAAAAATCTCGGTTACCGACTTGCCGCAACGGCGCACGACTAGGCGGTCGGTATCGATAAAACGCCGCTTGAACATAGTGCCGACGTTGCGCGCGAGCGTCGATTTGCCCGCGCCCAAAAAGCCGATAAAGAAGATATGGTCGCAGCCGTGTTTGGTGTGCTGGGACATGACGAGACCTATTCCTCGCAGGGAAGGTCGCGCAGGGCCCGGCGCTCAAAGATACGGAAGATCTGCGTATACCACAGGTCTTGCGTCGCCTGCGGCTTAACCAAGATGGTATCGACGCCGGCGAAGTTGCCGCTCCACACGTCCGTGTAGAGCTGATCACCGATCAGCACCGCCTCGTCAGCCGTGGCGCCGAGGCGCTTAAGACCCGCCTTGAGGGCAAACGGCGCCGGCTTCATGGCGTGGCTGATGGCCTCGAGTCCCAGCTCGCGTGCCGATGCCATGACCTGGTCGCGATGCCAGTTATTGGACACCATGCACAGCTTAAAGCCTTTGGCGCGGGCGGCGTCGAGCCAAGCGGAAATCGCGGCGGGGACCTGCTCGGTGTCGCGCGGCACCAGGGTGTTATCGCGATCGAGCAGAATGGCGCGTTTGCCGTCGGCCCACAGGGTATCGAGATCGATGCGATCGACCGAGGCAACGTATCGTTTGGGGCTAAAAATCCTCATGCTAATTCCAAGACTGTTGATGCTCTTCGTAGGTTTGCGAGAAGTACTCCTCGTCCTGCGTAATGTAGAAATACAGGTCATCGGAGTCGGTCGGCTCAAGCGTGGCCTTGAGTGCCTCGAGCGACGGAGAGCAGATGGGCGTGGGCGGTAGGCCCTCGTGCTTATAGGTGTTATACGGACTATCGCTCTGCAGGTCGTCGGCGGTAACCTCGCCACCGGTGACATACATCATGGTCGCATCGCTGTTGAGATAGCGCAGACCGTCGAGTTTGCCGGCAAGGCGGTTGTAGAAGACCGAGGCCACGTGCGCACGTTGATCGGCGTTGAGGCCCTCGCGCTCAACGATAGAGGCCAAGTTGACGATGTCGTAGTCGGACATCTCCACGCCGTAGCGTTCCTTGATCTTGGCTTCGCAGCTCGCAAAGTCAAGCGACTTGTACTCGGTCTTAAACTGATCGAGCATGGCGCGAATCACGTCATCGGCCGTCGGCGAATCGCCCAGCGAATAGGTCTTGGGGAACAAGAAACCCTCGAGCGAATCGTTGGCGGCGCCCTTAAGGAAGCTATAGTCGTCAACGTAGTTGGAGGCCTTGACCTGGTTGAGGAAGTCTTCCTTAGAGATGCTGTCGTAGGCCTGGGCCACACGGTCGGCGACTTGATCGACCGTTAGGCCCTCAGGGATAGTCAGCGCATTGGAGCCCGCGTTGGGGCCTTCCATGAGCTGCTGAACAACCTTGGTCGCATCCATGAGTGTGGTAAACGAATAATCACCAGGCTTGAGCGACATATCGGCGTTGAGCTTTTTCACCGCCGCATAATAATCCTTGGGATTTTCGACGATATGGTTCTCAGAGAGAATCGAGGCGATAGTATCGCCCGAGGCACCGTCGGGAATCGTGATAGTAACTTGCTGGCCAGCAGCGACTTTCGCATCCTCACCGCCAAAGAAGCCCTTGACGGCTGGCACGACAAAGAAAACGATCGCGACAAGCGCAAGCACGGCGACGACGCCACCGATAATCATAGGCACCGGGGAGCTTTTCTTTTGTGTACCACGGCGGACGTGCGTGTTATAGCTCGAGCGCGTAGCCGGAGCAACGCCGTGGGAACCGAGAGCGTGATGCGAATGCGACTGGGGGGCCTGCACTCGCTGGGTAGATGCCTGCTGCTTAAAGCGGGTACCGCCTGCAGGCTGGGCCGAACGAGCAGAAGGCTGCTGACCCGTCCGTTGAACAGGTTGGGCCGAATGAGAGAAGGACTGCGCCGGGCGCGCGGCAGGCTGAGCTGCACGCTGCGTCGGCTGTGCCGGACGCTGGCCAGGCTGGGCAGGGCGCGACGCCGGCTGCCGTGTACGATTCTGCTGGCGCGGATCGGAAGCGCTAGGCATGCGAAACCTCCTCGTTTTTACGATCGAGCCACGTCTGCAAAAACAGGCTGGCGGCAATCATGTCGATCTTGCCCCTCATCTGCTTTTCGTTAAGGCCCTGCTCGCGCAGGATACGCTTAGCCTCTTGCGAGGACAGACGCTCGTCCTCAAACTCAAGCGGAAGATCGAGCTCGTCGGCAATCTTTTGCGCCACGGCGGCAACGCGCTCGGCCTGGGGACCAGGCTCACCGGCCATGGTCAGGGGACGTCCGCTTACCAGGATGTCGGGCTCATAGTCCTCGACCAGGTAGCGGAACGTCTTGGCCATACCGGTGACCTCTGCAGCCGGGAGCACCTTGACGGGCATCGCCATCTTGCCATCACGGCTCGAGACGGCGATGCCGATCCTGGTCTCCCCTATGTCCAGCGCGAGCGCGACCACAGTGACTTCTTAGATTCTTAGGCGCCGAGCGCGGTCTTAGCGGCCGCGAGGGCATCGGCGATACCGGCAGCGTTCTTGCCACCGGCCTGGGCCATGTTGGGACGGCCACCACCGCGACCGTCAACCAGGCCCGCGATCTGCTTGATCACGTTACCGGCGTGGAACCCGGCCTTCACGGCGTCATCGGAGCCGGCGGCGAGCAGGGCCGGAGTGCCCTTCTCAGTCACGCTGGCGACGACACAAGCGACAGGGCCGGCGACCTTCTGGTGCACGGTATCCCATACGTTGCGCAGGTCGGCAGCCTCAAGGCCTTGGAGCTCAGCGACGACGAGCTTGTAGCCGCCGAGCTCGACGGCACCCTCGATGGCACTGGAAATAGCGTCGGAGGAGCCACCGGTCAGAGCCTTTTTGAGCTTGTTGGACGTCTCGCGCAGCTCGGCCTGCAGGTTCTCCACGCGGGCGGGAACCTCGTCGACGCGGCACTTGAGCGCAGCGGCGGCGGCGTCAACGAGCGCCAGGCGGTCGGCCATATAGTCGAGGGCACCCTTAGAGGTCACAGCCTCGATACGGCGGACATTGGAGCCTGTGGAGGACTCGGAAATGATCTTGAACAGGCCGATCTCGGCGGTGTTGGCAGCGTGCGTGCCACCGCAGAGCTCGCGAGAGAACGGCTGGTCCTCGGCGCCCACGGAGACGACGCGGACGACATCGCCGTACTTCTCGCCAAACAGAGCGACAGCGCCGGCAGCCTTAGCCTCGTCGATGCCCATGACACGGGTCACGACCGGCTTAGAAGCGAAGATCTGCTGGTTGACCAGGTCCTCGACAGCCTTGAGCTGCTCGGAGGACAGGGCCTCGAAGTGCGTGAAGTCAAAGCGCAGGTGCTCGGGCGTCACCAGCGAGCCGGCCTGGGAGACGTGCTCGCCCAGGACCTGCTTAAGGGCAGCGTCGAGCAGGTGCGTGGCGGTGTGGTTGCGGCGCAGGAAGCCACGGCGCTCGGCGTCGAGCGCGGCGGTAACAGCGGCACCGAGAGTCAGCGTGCCCTCGGCAACGTGCGCGACGTGGGCATACAGGCCGTTGTGGTTCTTGGTGTCGGCAACGGTCAGAACAACGCCCTCGGCGGAAAGCTTGCCGGCATCGCCCTGCTGGCCACCCATCTCGGCATAGAACGGGGTGCGGTCGAGCACGACCTCGACATCCTCGCCGGCGGCAGCGGACTCGACGGACTCGCCGTTGCGCACGATGGCGACAACCTTGGCGCCCTCGATCACATCGTTGTCATAGCCGTCGAACTCGGTCGCTGCGACCTTGTCCGAAAGCTCGACCCACACGTCGTTGAAGCTGCCCCAGGCGTCGCCCTTGGCATTGGCGCGGGCGCGGGCCTTCTGGTCCTCCATGCAGGCAGTGAAGCCGTCCATGTCGAGGTCGTGGCCAGCGGTGCCGGCGATCTCGACGGTCAGATCGATGGGGAAACCAAAGGTGTCGTGCAGCTTAAAGGCGACATCGCCCGGAAGCACGGCGCCCTCGGCAAGCGCTGCCAGGGCCTCGTCCAGATAGACGCGGCCGTTGTCGAGCGTCGTGGAGAAGCGCTCCTCCTCGGAGGCAACGATACCCTTGACGAGCGCGACGTTCTTGAGCAGCTCGGGATAGGCCTCGCCCATCTGAGCGTTAACCTCGTCGATGAACTTGGTCAGGAAAGCGCCCTCGATGCCCAGCAGGCGACCGTGGAACACGGCACGACGGAGCAGGCGGCGAAGGACGTACTCGCGACCCTCGTTACCGGGGAGGATGCCATCCGAAATCATAAAGTCGACGGCACGGGAGTGGTCGGCGATGATGCGCAGCGAGCGGCTGGCACCGGAGTAATCGTCGGCGTCATAGGTCTTGCCGCTGATCTCCTCGCCCAGCTTGATGAGATGCTGCATCAGATCGCCGTCGTAGTTAGCGGTCTTGTGCTGCATGATGGCGGCCATGCGCTCCAGGCCCATGCCCGTATCGAGGTTGCGGTGCGGCAGCTCCGGCATGGAGCCGTCCTCCTGGCGGTCATACTGGGTAAAGACGAGGTTCCAGAACTCCAGGAAGCGGTCGCAGTCGCAACCGGGCTTGCAGTCGGGGCTGCCGCAACCGACCTCCTCGCCCATGTCAAAGTAGATCTCGGAGCACGGACCGCAGGGGCCGGTGGGGCCAGCGGCCCAGAAGTTGTCATCCTCGCCCAGGCGGGAGATGTGGTCCTCGGCAACGCCCAGGGAGCGCCACACATCGTGGGTCTCGTCGTCCTCGGTAAAGACGGTGAAGTACAGGCGGTCGAGCGGCAGCTTGAACTCCTTGGTAATAAGCTCAAAGGCCCAAGCGCAGGCCTGCTGCTTGGAGACGCCGCCAAAGGAGAAGTCGCCGAGCATCTCGAAGAAGGACAGGTGACGGCCGTCCTCGCCGATGCAATCGATGTCGTTGGTGCGGACGCACTTCTGGCAGGAGATAGCGCCGATCTCCTTCATGGTCTTCTTGCCCTGGTAGTACTCCTTAAACTGGTTCATGCCGGCGTTGGCAAGCAGCAGCGAAGGATCGTCGGGGACGAGGGACGAAGAAGGATAGAGCTTAAGACCGCGCTCCTCAAAGAAGTTGAGGAACTTGGAGCGGATCTCGGCCGTAGTCATTGACGGGTAGTCAGCACTCATAGAGGGAATCTCCTCGGTTTCACATCGAAACAGTTCAAACGTAACGATATTACCATCCCGCCGCGCCCATGCAAAAAAGAGGGCCGCCAAACAGCGACCCTCCAGCGAAATTGCATGTTGGCACGTATGAATGTTAACCCGAATTACCCCGCTAGTTGTCGTCATCGTCCATGGAGCCGTCGATGCCGGTTTTGGTATCGTCGTCCGAGTTGGAGTCATCGTCTTTGGCGAAGGGGTTCTTGAAGAAGCCCGTGGCATCGGGCTGCAGACCAGAGAGCTTAATCCAGGGATTATCGAGCTCGGGCTTGGGCATGGCCTTGGCCTCGGGCGCAGTCTCGTTGCCGATGAGCTCAGACTCGTAGATGAAGGTGTCGTCGCCGAGCGCGTCGTAGGCGGCGACCGGGTTGCCATCGGCATCGCGGTACGGCGTGCCCTTAAACACGGCGCCGTCATAGGCCACAAGCTGGCGGCCGGTCTCATTCTCGAAGTAGTACACGAAGATACCCTTGAGGGCCGCACACAGCGGGATGGCAATAATCATGCCGATGGGGCCCATGAGTGCCGAGCCAATAACGAGCGCCGTGAGGCTCATGATGGGATGCACCTGCACCGAGCTCTGCATGACCTTGGGCGAAATGACGTTATCGGTGACGTTTTGCGCGACCATCGTCACGATGAGCGTCCATAACGCCAACATAGGGCTGAACATGAAACCGAGCACTGTGGCGATTGCTGCGCTCACCCAAGGACCGACGACCGGAACCAAATGCAAGATGCCGGTAAAGATAGCCATGAGCGCCGCATACGGATGGCCGATGATCATAAAACCGATAAAGGCGAGGAAACCACCGCAGATGGACGTCACGACCATACCGCGCATGTAGCCGCCGACAGAGCGAGAAAGAATGGCGACCATAAAGCGGTACGAGGTCTCCTTCTCCTGACCGATGATGGTGCAAATCTCGTGGTGCATGCGAGGGTAGTCGCAGGCCATCCAGTAGGCAAGCACCAGACCAAGGAAGATCACGAACAACTGCGAGGCCGTATTGGTGATGAGCGGGAACACACCGCGGCCAAGCTCGGCAGCAATCTGAGACACATACTTCGATGCCACGGCAACCAGCGACGAAAGATTATCGTCCAAATACTCCTTGAGCGGCGTGTTGTTGAGCGTCTTGGCATGCGAGATCATCTCGTTGAGATCGCCACCTGCAACACGAAGCTGCTCGGGCAGGCGGCTCAGGACTTCCATGATCTGACCAAAGAGAATCGGCGACAAGATGCAAACGACACCGACGAGCACGGCAACAACAACAATAAGCGCGATAAGCGAACCGATGCCGCGATTCACGCCATGGTGCTCGAGCCAATTGGTGATCGGGGACATCACAAAAGCAATGATGGAGCCGACGGCAAGAAACTCAATAACCGGTGCCAGGATGCCCATAAGGTTAAAGATGACAGCAGCAATAACAATGCAGCCGACAACAGCCCAAATGCGCAGCGTCAGAATGCGGGTGTCGCGCAGCACGCGATCGGTTTGTTGGGGGTGCTCACTCATGAACGAATCATCACTCCGTCGGGGTCGATCTTGTCCTGAATCTTCTTAAGCGTGCGGCGCAGCAGACGCGAAACCTGCACCTGAGAAATACCCAGTTTCTTGGCGATCTCGATCTGGGTCATGCCCTTCACAAAACGCAGCTCGATCACCTCGCGCTCGCGCGGCGAAAAATCACGGATGGCTTCCTCGATCACTAGGCGGTCATCGGTAAAGTCGAGCTCGTTGTCGTCGTCGGCGTAACGGTCGAGAATCGAGGGAGCATCGTCGGAATCGGACGCACCAGGAGCCTCGATGGGCACCGAGGTATAGGCCGAAGACGATTCCATAGCCTCGAGGACCTCATCGACAGTCACATCTAGATACTCAGCGATCTCCTCAACCTTGGGCGAACGCTGCAGCTCGTTGGTAAGTTTGTCAGTAGCCTGGTTGACCTTGGCAGAGAGCTCCTGCAGGCGACGCGGAACGCGCACACTCCAGCCCTTGTCGCGGAAATGGCGTTTGATCTCGCCCAGGATAGTGGGTGTCGCAAACGTCGTGAACTCGAGCCCGCGCTCGGGATCAAAGCGGTCGATAGCCTTGAGCAGGCCCAGATAGCCAACCTGCATCAGATCATCGAGCGGCTCGCCGCGGTTCTTAAATTTGTTGGCAAGAAACCTTACCAGGTTCATGTGGGACATGACGAGCTGCTCGCGTGCGTCCGGGTCACCGGTCTCTTTATAGCGACGAAACAGCTCGCGGGTTTTCTCCTTGTCCCAAGCGGTCTTACCGCTCCGGGAACGTTCGGTCATATTAGATATCCGCCTTGAGGTCGAGGGAAAGCGTCAGGGGCGCCGCAGTCTTTTCGTAGGAATCGCACACGCTCGCCAAAATGAGCTCGGCATACACCGCAGCCTGGTCGTCTTCATCGACCGTAGCCTGATCGCCAAAGGTAATAGTCATGCCAACGTGGGTCTCATCGACATCGAATTTGATGGTGATGTCATCGCAGTCGACCGCGGTGCAACCAAAGATGAAAGCCTCCTCGGCAGCCATGCGGATGTCCTCGATGCGATCGACAGACATGGAACACAGGGCACCAACGTTGGCTGCCGTCATGCGCACAAGGCGAGCGAGACGCGGGTCGCCGGCAACGGTCAGCGTGATGGGGCAGATTGCTTCGCTACTCATCGCAGGACTCCTCAGAGGTCTCGGCGGGCGTATAGGTGTAATACTGAGCCGACTTGGCTACAGACTTCTGGCCATCATCGTCGCCCGCGGCGGCCTCGTCCTCGCCAATTAGGACGCGCTCGGTAGGCCGCTCTGCCTCCGCAGCAGCAGCGGCGAGCTTGCGCTCGGTGTCAGCTGCAGGAGCCTTCACCTTATTGAAGAGCTTCTGAACAGCACCGGCGGCAGAGTCGGTCACGCTCGACACAGCATTGCTGGCCTCGGACATGCTGCCCGTAACCTCGGAAATGTCGCGAACCACGGCTTCGACCTCTACGAGATTGGAGGTAAGAGCATCAACTGCCGTCTTGCTCGACTTAAGCAGCGGCTCCATCTGGGCAAGCGCCGGCGTAAGCTCATCGACAGCGCCATCGAGCTTTGCCACCACAGGCTGAGCCTCGGCGATGGTGTTGTTAAGGTCGTTCACGGTCTTATCGAGCGAGTCGACAACGGTGCGGGTCTTACGCAGGGTAAGCGCGAGCTCAACGATAGCCCACACGCCGGCAACGGCGAGCAACAGCAGGGCGATTTGAATGGGACTCATACAAGCCTCCCAAAGGAATCGAAATACAGACGGTTTCCATGGTACCCCAAAGGGGACCGAACATGCCAAGAGCAGCAACGTGGGACAAAATTATCAGCAGCTACTTCGGTGCATTCCCGCTGCGGTCGCGTTCACTTTGCTCTACGCGCCACTCTTCCCAACCGCGGCCGGCAGGCTGCCAGAACGCGCCGCGCTCCAGTCCCTCGGGCAAATAGCGCTGATCGACCCAGCCTTCGGGATAATCGTGCGGATACTTATACACACCGTATTCATCGCTGCCCGGGCGATGGCGATCGCGCAGATAACTCGGCACCTCGCGAAGCCCACTAGAATGGATATCGGCCAGCGCCGCATCAATGGACGCCTCACAGGCATTGGACTTAGGCGCCAAACAAACATAGAGCGCAGCCTGCGCGAGGTTAATACGGCACTCGGGATAGCCAATAACCTCGGCAGATTTAAACGCAGCATGCGCTATAAGAAGAGCCTGCGGATCGGCATTGCCAACATCCTCGGAAGCATGAATCATGATGCGGCGGGCGATAAACTTGGGATCCTCCCCCGCATCGATCATACGGGCAAGCCAATAGACGGTGGCATCGGGGTCGCTGCCACGCATGGATTTAATAAACGCACTGATAACGTCGTAGTGCATGTCGCCGTTTTTGTCATACGTAAAGCCGCGACGCGGGTTGGCGATCTTCACGTCATCCACGGTGATGGGATAGCGCTCCCCCGCCGCCGGCGCTGGCGTTCCCTCGGTATCGGGACGCGTGACGGCAATCTCGCTCGCAAGCTCGAGCGTCGTGAGCGCCGAGCGAGCGTCACCCGCTGCCAGCGTGCAGATGGTCTTGACCGTATCCTCATCGGCCGAGAACTTACCGTTCAAGCCCTGCGGTGCCTCAAGCGCACGTTCAATAAGCGTGGCGATATCCTCATCCTTCAGATGCTCAAGCTCCACGACGCGACCACGTGAGAGCAGTGCCGAGTTGACCTCGAAGTACGGATTCTCCGTCGTGGCGCCAATCATAATGACGGTACGGTTCTCAACCGCATGCAGCAAGGCATCCTGCTGAGACTTGGAAAAGCGGTGAATCTCGTCGATAAACAGGATGGTGCGACGGTCGTACGTATTCAGGCGCGTCTTGGCCTCGTCAATCACGCGGCGCAAGTCCTTCACGGTACCCGTCACGGCGCTGACCTCGACAAACTCGCTCTTGGTATGGTTGGCGATAATATGGGCCAGCGTCGTCTTACCCGTACCGGCAGGCCCGTACAGAATCACGCTCGAAAGCACATCGTGCTCAATCGCGGCACGCAGCCATGAACCCTTACCGACGGCCTTTTGCTGGCCCACGTACTCGTCGAGCGAATTGGGTCGCATGCGCACCGCGAGCGGCGCATTTTTAAAGGAACGCTCGCGCGTCGAGGCAGAAAAAAGGTCGTCCATAGCCATCCCGTGCATCAATCAAAAACGTTTTCAACTAACCAGTATACCGAATATATACGAACTACCGTTCGTTAATATAGGTACGGTGCGGAAACTCCAGACCAGGGAACAGCTTGCTCGTCAGTTCGCAGAAATAACCGTCCGTCATGCTCGCGATATAATCCACCACGGCTTGATCCTTGTCGTCCTGCCAGGCATAGGTGCGATCGTAGTAGAAAAGCTGCTGCTCAATGCGCGAAATATGGTGCTTAAAGATGTACGAAGACTCGTCGCCTTCATTTATGTCCTGCAGGCAACGGTCGTAGAGCTTTACGAACGCCTCGCGCAGCTCCGCCTCGGAATCGCCTTCGATACCGCCCTTGCTATAGATCTTCTCGTAGTTCTCGCGCTTGGCTCGGCGAATTTCCTCAAACAGGTCCTCGCTCATCTCGATGCGCGGCTTACCATAGCTGTGCTCAACGATATCGATGGAGGCATGCGTGAGGATCCAACTGTTGTAGGCACCGCCCCGGCCATCATCAAAAGCGTCGGGCGAAAGCAGGCCCGCCGCGATCGCATCCTGACGGTCACGACCGACGTAGGCAAGGATATCCGAGATGCGGACCACACAGCCTTCGAGCGTCATGGGACGCAGGTGCTCAATTGCTCTATAGCCCGTGGCAATGCAATCCTCAACCGTCTGGTCAAACTGGTCAAAGGAGCTCATGTCCGAGAGCTCAAACACACGCTGCTCGTACTCGCCGTTATGGCATAGCACGCCGTCGAGCGTCTGGAGCGACACGTTGCGGCCATACAACGCGTCGAGCACGCGGACCGACTGCACGTTATGGAAAAAATAACGCCCCGTACGCTCATGATAGATATCGTTGACGAAGCGCTCGCCGGCATGGCCGAAAGGCGTGTGTCCCAAGTCGTGGCCCAGGCCAATCGCCTCGATCAGATCGCAGTTGAGCCCCAGGGCGCGACCGATATCGCGCGCAATGCGAGACACAAGCTGCACGTGCAAACCGCGGCGTGACAGATCGTCATTGCTACGGAAGCTAAAGACCTGCGTTTTACCTGCATAACGGGTGTACGCCGGAAGATGAAGAATCTTTTCAGTATCGCGCATAAACGCCGGACGCATAAGCGTGCCTTTGTCGGCGGCGCGATCAATACGACGAATGACCTGATCATCGTTGCAACGATACGGGTTGACATAGCCCGAAGCACGATCGGCGACAATGCGCTCGACTAGTTCGGGCGACAACGCCGAGGGAATACGGTCCATGCGCGCCTTAATGACGGCCGTTTCTTGATTAGATGCCATGGCATGCTCCTTAAGAAGGATGCGCAATCGGTTACAATGTGCAGCCCACGACCTCGATTATGGCAAAAATCGGCACTAAAAACGGGAGCAATGGCAGGGAGCGCGATTTTGTGAAGAGGCAGGAGAGGGCCAGGGCCAGGAGTGCGACGGCAAATGCCACGATGCCACCCATAGGGTCGAGCGTGCAAAGCGCGAAGAGCGCCTTGGCATCCCCCATGCCGATGCCCGGCGCGTGGCGAAGGCGCCGCCAGAGCGACTCAGTGAGCACAAGGGCAAGGTAGACGATGACCGCAAGACCGGCGTGGTCAAGCGCCGTATTAACACCTTTGTCGAGCCAAACGCCTGCTAACGCCGCCACGGCACACGCGCCGGCAAGCTCATTGGGAAAGCGTCGCTCACGGGCATCAACCACCGCACCGGCAAAGATGCAAATCCAAAATGGGATGTAGGACATTGTGCACCTCCATGGTCAGCTGCTCAAACGCAAAAACCACCACAAAGGTGCCTGTCCCCTATGCGGTGGTTTTGGTGGTGGTTATTTGGCGCCTTGCATGACCTCGTCGAGAGTAACGTTGACAGCGTGCTGCGTCGGGACCCAGTCGACCTTTAGGAACAGAGCAGCCACCGTGATGGGGATATAGCTGAACATAAAGATCGGGAAGGTAAACAGGTTGGTCACTAAACGCCACTTTTGCGCGCAATGAATGTGCTTGTACTCGAAGATGGTCGTGAGTAGCGCCAGGATAAAGAAGGTCTGGTACATCATCACGAAGGTCATAATGAGCGAGGCGGCACAAGCCTGCATCTCGACCTCGGTGGCCAAGAAGCCGTGCGAAAGCCCACCCACGATAAGGAACGTGGCATTGGCGAGCATAGAGATCAGGGACAGCAGCATGCCCGGAGCGATGGTCATAAACATGTCGTAGGCGGCAAAGCGATGGTAGCGGAAGGTTGACTTGACCAGATGCTTACCGTAGGTAAAGAACACCTGGTAAAAGCCCTTGGTCCACCGCATGCGCTGTTTCCAGGACGCCTTAAACGTCACGGGCTGTTCGTCAAAGAACTCCGCCGGCGCATAACCGATGCGAATACCGTGAATAGCGCAGAACGTAGTGAACTGAATGTCCTCGGTCAGCGTGTGGAACTGCCAACCGTGCATGCCCTCGATAACGCTTGACGAGATAAGGTAACCCGAACCCGAAACAGCGCAGGACGTCTTGCAGATATTACGCGCGTTGTTGAGGAAGCGCGCCTCGCGTAGATACCACGTGGCATTAGCAGCCGAGATCCACGAGCTGCCGAAGTTCTTGGAATTGCGATAGCTCGTGACCACATGGAAGCCCTGGTCAAAGGCATCATTCATCTTGGAAACGTAATCGCGGGAGATAACGTTATCGGCATCGAAGATAAAGTAGCCCTCAAACGTGTCGGGATACTCGTTGAGAATGCGGTCGAAGCCAAAGTCCATGACCCAGCTCTTGCCCTTGCGGGCCAGGTCATTGCGCTCGTAAACAATGGCACCGGCCTCGCGCGCGAGCTGCGCCGTGTTGTCGGTGCAGGCATCGGCGACCACGAAGACCTCGATGAGCTCGGACGGATAATCCTGGTCCTTGATGGAGCGAACGAGGTTGGCGATCACGGCCTCCTCATTATGCGCCGCGATAAAAAAGGCATAGCGATGGAGTTTTTTGGCCTTGGGAGGCGCGACCTCGCCACGAAGAGCGCCAATGACAAAGAAGACCACCTGGTACAGAAAGCAGACCGTGAGCAACGTGACAACAATCTGGTTGAAGATCACGATGGGTGTGTTGGTTTGTAAAAAGGCGAGCATGCAGGCTCCCAGCAACGCGTAACGTAAACAATCGTATATCTTACCGCAGGCTTACCGAGTTCAAGAAACCACCTAATACTGGCTAGGCTTCGAGAAGACCGAGCTGCGGAACGATTTCATCTCCAACGGCCGTGCGACCGAGCGAGCGCGGAGCCAGATCGTCGAGAACCGCAGCGAGATCCCACGGCAACTCGTCGCGGCACTCAATGCGCTCCCCCGTCACGGGATGGTCGAACGCCACGCGCCAGGAATGAAGGAACTGCCTGGTCAGCCCCTGGTCGGCGCGCGCATCGCACTTGCCGTAGAGTGGATCGCCCACGCAGGCGTGGTTGATATGACGCATATGCACGCGAATCTGGTGCGTGCGACCGGTAAACAGATGGCACTCAACGAGCGTATAACCATCGTCAAAGCGCGTGGAATCAAAGCGCTCGAGGACTTTAAAGGTCGTAATGGCCTGACGGGCAAAGGGGTCGTCCGAAACCGCCATCTTGACGCGGTCGCGCGTAGAACGGGCGATACCGGTATTGATGGTGCCCTCGTCCATGGCGATGTGCCCGTGGACAAGCGTGATATAGCGGCGGTCGAGCGTACGCGTGCGAATGAGATTTTGAAGCGCGCGCTGGGTGTCGTCGTCTTTTGCCGCGAGCATAAGGCCCGAGGTATCGCGATCCAGGCGATGCACGATGCCGGGGCGGTCCTCACCCTGCACGGTACCAAGATGATCGATACCGCAGTGGTAGACCAAGGCGTTCGCAAGCGTGCCGCTCTCGTGACCGTGGGCGGGATGGCACACCAGCCCGCGCTGCTTGGAGAGCACAATGAGATAGTCGTCCTCATAGCGAATGTCGAGCGGGATGGCCTCGGGAATCACATCGGTGGGATCGTGCGGCTCGGGCAGGTCGACCGAGATGCGATCACCGGCGCGTACGGCATACTTTTTTGACAGACAGGTCTCGCCGTTCACGATTACGGCGCCGCCCTCGATCAGATGCGCGCAGGCAGAGCGCGTGGGGCAGCCGTCGTTGGCACCCAGAAAGGCGTCGAGACGCTGGCCAGAGCAATCGTCGGCAACAAGAATATGGATGTCGGCCATTAACGCTCATTCCTTTCGCGAATCTTGCGGGCACGCTCCCCACGCTGCTTGGCTTTGCGCTTGGCGCGGGCCTCATCACGGGCATTGAGCTCAGCAGTCGCATCGACCTCGCGAGCGGCGGGACTCAAGAACATGTAACCGATAAGCGCCAGCACAACACCGACCGTAATGCCGATATCGGCCACATTGAAGACGGGAAAGTCGATGAAGGTGGTGGCAATAAAATCGGTCACGAAGCCAAAGGCCAAACGATCGATAGCGTTGCCGATAGCACCGCCCGCAACCATCGCCATGCCCACAACCTCAAGATGGGCGAGCTGGGGTGCACGAACGAGGTACACGGCAATAGCGACAATGACCGCCAGCGCCAGCACGGCAAACGCGATGCCATGCCCCTCGCCCATGCTAAAGGCAGCGCCGATATTGCGGACAAACAGGAAGTCGATCACGCCGGGGATGACGGTCACATGCAGTGCATCGCCCACGGCACGAACCGCAAGCTTGGTCAGCTGGTCAACAAGCAGCACAACGAGCGCTACCCCACCAGCAACACCCAACCGCCAACGCAAAGGCGGCGTCATATCCCCAGTACGACCCAAATCAATCTCCTACCCTCAAGAACATCGAATTACGTTAAACGTAAGTAACCATCTTATAGTGACAAACGCCAAACACGCAGCATATTCACCAACGCTGGCGAAATAACCAGCACAAAACAAAAGCGACATTCCGAATAACGGAATGTCGCTTGATAGCTTTCGACTAAGAGCGAAAGCGAAAGAAAGCCTTTAGCTCCAGCAATGGAAACGCCGCGCTATCGTCACCAACAGCGAAAACGTCCCTAAGCGAGCAAGGTGACGTGAAAGAGGAGGGAAGCGTACTTTGGTACGCGACCGACGATTGAACGTCAGATTGCCGCTTAGGGGCGTTTGCAGCGTCGGTAGGTTACGGCGTTCTACGAACGCCGTAACCTACAAAGCACCGGCGCAGCGCTTGCAAATATGTGCGTGACCGTTGTACTCGCCAACGGTGGTGCGGTAGTTCCAGCAACGGTCGCAGCACTCGCCCTCGGCAGCTTCAATGGCAACGGAGAGCTCCTCGCCCTGGGTCAGCTCAACATCGGAGACGATGTAGAACTCGGCCAGGTCGACGGCCTTATCACCGGTCAGCAGCGCGTACATCTCGGCAGGAACGACCGCCTTGACGCGGACCTGCTGGCTCTTAGTGAAGGTGCCGGCAGAACGGGCATCCTCAAGGGCCTTGGTCACGGCGCTACGGAGCTCAAGAGAAGCCTCGAGCACGCCCTCGAACTCATTGGCCTCGTCGACCGTGATGGGCGACTTGTACCAATCGAGCAGCGCGGCGTACTTCTGGTGATCGACGCAGCCAGCGGGCGCATATGCCATGGCCTCGTCAACCGTGTAGGACAGGATCGGCTGCAGGTCGCGCATGAGCATCGAGAAGAGCTCGGCCAGCACGGTCTGGGCGCTGCGGCGCTCGAGCGAGCCGGGCTTGTCGCAGTACAGACGGTCCTTCAGGGCGTCGAGGTACACGTTGGAGAGCTCGGTAACCACGAAGTCGTAGAGCGCACGGTAGGCGCGCGGGAACTCGTAGCTGGCGTAGGCGTCGTCGACCTCGGCCTGGACCTGAGTCAGGCGGGCAACCATGAGCTTGTCGAGCGGCAGCAGGTCGGCAAAGGCGACGCCGTCGGTCTCGGGCTCAAACTGACCCTCGAGCTCGGAGAGCAGGAAGCGCAGCGTGTTGCGGAAACGACGGTAGGCATCGGACGTACGAGCGAGAATCTCATGGTCGATGGAGACGTCGGAGCTGGTGTCGACGGAGGCAACCCACAGGCGGATGATGTCAGCGCCCATCTCGTCGCAGACCTTGTTGGGGTCGATAACATTGCCGAGCGACTTGGACATCTTGCGGCCCTGGCCATCGAGCGTGAAGCCCTGCGAGACGACCGCCTTGTACGGAGCATGGCCGTTGGCACCCACCGAGGTGAGCAGCGAGCTCTGGAACCAACCGCGATGCTGGTCGGAGCCCTCGAGATACACGTCAGCCGGGTACTCAAGCTCGGGTCGATACTCGCAGACGGCCTTCCAGGACACACCGGAGTCCCACCACACATCGAGGATGTCCTTATCGGCCTTGAGGTGATGGCCGCCGCACTTGGGGCAGACGCAGGCCTCGCCCAGGTAGCTCTCGGGAGCGTCGGTGAACCAGGCATCGGAGCCCTTCTCGTGGAAGAGCTTGATGACGGCGTCGAGCGTGGCGTCGTTCATGACCTTCTCGCCGCAGTCGGCGCAGGTGTAGCTCGGGATGGGCACGCCCCAGTTTCGCTGACGGCTGATGCACCAGTCGGGACGCTGCTCGACCATGGCGCCGATGCGGTTGGCGGCGTGAGCCGGATACCACTTGACGTTCTCGCGGACCTCCTTGCCAGCCTGCTCGCGCAAACCGGTCTTGTCCATCGAGACAAACCACTGGTCGGTAGCACGGAAGAGCACCGGGTGCTTGCAGCGCCAGCAGTGCGGATAGCTGTGCGTGATCTTCTTCTCGAGGACCAGGGTGCCGCGCTCGCGCAGGAACTCGATGATGTGCGGGTTGGCCTCATCAGTATCCATACCGCTGAAGGGGCCACCGGTGCCGAACTCCTCACCGGTGTAGAACTTGCCGTCGTCATCGACCGGCATGCAGATGTCGGTGATGCCCTCCTTGAGGCAGGCGAAGTAGTCGTCGACGCCGTGGCCGGGCGAGTTGTGGACGATACCGGTACCGTCATCGACACCGACGTAATCGGCCAGCAGCGCCACGCCCTCAACGCCGTCAAAGATCGGCTGCTTGTAGTGGATGTGGTGGAAGGTCTCGGCGGGAACCACGTAGGGCTTGCCGTCGACCATAACCGGGGTGTACTCCCAGCCAAACTCCTCACAGCACTTGGGAGCCAGGTCCTCGAGCATGACCTCGGCACGACCATCGTGCTCAACGGCGACATAGGCGGCGCCGGGCTTGAGGGAAACGGCCTGGTCGGAGGGGATGGTCCACGGCGTGGTCGTCCAGATGATAAAGTCGACCGGGCCGTCGAAGTTCTCGAGGCCGGCGGGCTTGGAGGTCATCTCAAAGCGAACGAAGATGGAGGGGCTCGTCTCGTCGGAGTACTCAATCTCGGCCTCGGCCAGCGCGGTGTGGCAGTGCTTGCACCAGTGAACCGGCTTGTGGCCACGATAGATCATGCCCTTATCGAACATGGCCTTAAAGACCTCGATGTCGGCGGCGTCATGCTGGTGATAGAGCGTCAGATACGGGTTGTCCCAATCGCCGAGCACGCCCAGGCGACGGAAGCCGGCCTTCTGCAGTTCGATGTTCTCGACAGCGAACTCGTTGCAGAGCTCACGGATCTTGGCCGTGGGGGTCTGGTTGAACTTCTCAGTGCCGAGCTTCTCCTCGACCTTATGCTCGATCGGCTGGCCATGGCAGTCCCAACCGGGGACATAGGGAACCTCATAGCCCTGCATCATCCAGTAACGGTTGATCATGTCCTTGGAGATCTTGTTCATAGCGTGGCCGATGTGGATCGGACCGTTGGCGTACGGAGGGCCGTCGTGCAGCACGAACTTCTTGTGACCCTCGTTCTTCTTTAGAACTTGCTCGTAGACCTTGTTGTCCTGCCAGTCCTTGAGTCGCTTGGGCTCGGACTTGGAAAGACCGGCACGCATGGGAAATCCGGTTTTGGGCAGATTCATCGTCTGCTTGTACTCGTTTGCCACGGTACCCCTTTCATGTCGTGGGCGCGCACGCCCTCTGGGCACCAAAAAAGCGCCCGTCCCTACAAGCTGGGACGAAGCGCCACAAAACGGGCAGTCTACCCGTAAAAGCTCTTCGTTTAACCACCCAGCTTAGATGCCCTCGCCCGCGTATTCGCGCGCTCGCATCCGTTACTCGGCTGGCCTGTATCGACGACCATCTCGGCGATATCTACTAAGACGTGCCTGTGCGGCATATCCGTTGGGACCGCAGCTCCGGGGTGATTTTCATCGGTCGCATGCGCGGGTTCTCAGCGATCCCCGCTCTCTGTAGCATGCGGACGGCCGACTACTCGTCCCCATCAACGCTTATGCGGAGTATGCTAGCACGTTCAGCGCCGGCGAAAAACCCTCAACACTGGTTTTATACGTTCGAAATTTCTCGCGGCTGTGGACCTTCTCTTGGAGCAAAATACCTGAAAGCACTTTATCGAACGAAAGAAGGTTGCTATGCGCACGATTGGAATGAGCGACTACACCGTTGGCGAGGATTGCTTTGACGAGCTGCCCACCGCACTGGCGGAGTACGGAGCGACCAAGGTCGCGATCATCGGTGGCAAGCGAGCACTGGCCGCAGCACTTCCCGGTATCGAAGCTGCGCTAGCGGGTACCGACGTCGAGATTCTGGAGACGCGCGTCTATGGCACCAACAGTACGCGTGCCAATATCGCCAAAGTCGTGAACTCTCCTGCCTGCCAGGAAGCCGACGTGATCATCGCCTGCGGCGGCGGCAAGGCGCTCGACACCGTGAAGACCGCAGCCATCGAGCTCAAGAAGATAGTCTTCACCGTCCCGACGATCTGTTCCAACTGCTCCGCCGCTACCGCCATTGCCGTCGTGTACAACGACGACGGCTCGCTCGAGGGTTATTCGTACCCCAACCGACCGGCGCACATCTTCATCAACCCCAAGATCATCGCCGAAGCTCCGGCGGAATACTTCTGGGCCGGCGTGGGCGATGCCTTGTCTAAGCAGCCTGAGGTCGAATACGCCACGAGCGCCGGTAATTTGGAGCACACCGCCGGTCTTGGCCTGGCACTCGCCCACACCTGCTCCGAGCCGCTGTTTACCTATGGCGTCCAGGGGCTTGAGGACGTGCGCCAGGACCTGTCGAGCGAAGCCGTCAAGCAGATCGCGCTCGACATCGTGGTCAACACGGGCTATGTCTCGAACCTGACCAACCAAAACGATTACTACTACAACTCGAGCGTGGCGCACGCATTCTACAATGCGACGTGCAGCATTCCGCGCGAGGGAACCTATCTGCACGGCGAGGTCGTGAGCTTGGGCGTGCTCGTCCTGTTTGCCTATACGGGCGATACCGAGAACCTTGAGCGCTACGCCGCCTTTAACAAGCAGATGGGCCTGCCCGTGACGCTTGAGCAGGTCGGGCTTTCCGAGGCCGATATCCCTGCCCTGTGCGAATACGCGCACGCCACCAACGAGTGGAAGCAGGGCAACCCTGAGCCCTTCACCGACGAAAAGTTCGCCGCCGCCATCAAGGCCGCCAACGCCTACGGCCACACGCTCTAGGCCTAGCCCAAAACCACCACAAGGGAACAGTGCCCTTGTGGTGGTTTTTTATTGCTCCAGCATGCTGGGGTCGAACTCGCTAACCGGGATCACGCGATAACCGTGGCGGAGCAGTAAATCAACGAAGACGCCGTTGCCCGCCGTGAGGGTGCCACTGAATGTTCCGTCGTAGACGAGGCTCGCGCCGCACGAGGGACTGCGATCCTGCAAGACGCACGCAGCAATCTCGGAAGGGCCGCCCGCTTGCTCGCACATATCGAGCGCACGTTGAGCGCCCAGACGAAACTCGCGATCGACCGAGGTACCCCCGCAGGTACGGACCTCGCCATTCACAATCTCGGACGGCTTGCGCGGCGTGGGCAGGCCGCCGAAGACCTCGGGGCACACCAACAAGACCTCAGTCCCTGTACGCTCGCAGGCCTCGACCAACTCGCGATGATAGTTGTCGAGCCCGTTATACTTGCAGCTCTCGCCCATCAAACAGGCACTCACCACGATCTTCATTTCCATCCCTCTCAAGCAAAACGCCCCATTTGAGTAAGCTGCTCAAATGGGGCGTCGACGTTTACTGGCTCGGCCGCGGCTTTACTGCTGCTTGGGCATCAGCGGATTCTCGCGCGTGAGGAGGTTCATGAACTCCTCACCCGTAATGGTCTCCTTCTTGTACAGATAACGAGCCAGCTCATGGAGCTTAAACTTGTTCTCCTTGAGGATCTGCAGGGCGCGATCGTGCGCGTCCTCGATCAGCTTAGCGACAATCGCGTCCACGCGCTCGGCCGTACCGGGGGCGCAGGTGAGCGACGTATCCTGGTTGAGGTACGCATTCTGGACGGTACCGAGCGCCATCATGCCAAACTCGTCGGACATACCAAAGCGCGTCACCATGTTGCGGGCGAGCTTGGTGGCCTGCTCGATGTCGTTGGCGGCGCCGGTCGTCATCTCTCCAAAGATGAGCTCCTCGGCTGCGCGGCCACCGCAATAGACAGCGAGCTTGTCCAAGACCTCCTGGCGCGTCGTCAGGAAGCGCTCGTCCTCCTCGACCTGCATGGTATAACCAAGAGCACCGCTCGTGCGCGGCACGATGGTGATCTTCGTGACCGGCGCAGAGCCCTTCTGGCGAGCGGCAACGATGGCATGGCCGATCTCGTGATAAGAAACGACCTGCTTCTCGTGGTCGGACAGCACCGTGGACTTACGCTGTTGGCCGGCAATGACGACCTCCACCGACTCCTCGAAGTCGTCCTGGGTTGCACGCTTGCGACCCTCGCGAACGGCGCGCAGGGCGCCCTCGTTAATGATATTGGCCAGGTCGGCGCCCGAGGCACCGGGCGTGGCGCGGGCAATCGCGGTCAGGTCGATCGGCGGCTCGGTCTTCACGCTCTTGGCATGCAGCTCGAGGATGTTCTTGCGGCCGGTCAGATCGGGCAGCTCGACGGGGATGCGGCGGTCAAAACGACCGGGGCGCAGTAGAGCGGGATCGAGACTGTCGGGGCGGTTGGTTGCGGCAAGGACAACGATACCCTTGTGGTTATCGAAGCCATCCATCTCGGTCAGCAACTGATTGAGCGTCTGCTCGCGCTCGTCGTTGCCGCTAAAGCCGCCGCCATCGCGCTTCTTACCGATGGTATCGATCTCATCGATAAAGACGATACACGGTGCCTTTTCCTTGGCCTGCTTAAACAGGTCACGAACCTTAGCAGCGCCGCGACCGACAAACATCTCAACGAACTCAGAGCCCGAAATGCTAAAGAACGGAACACCGGCCTCGCCGGCAACAGCCTTGGCAAGCAGGGTCTTACCGGTACCCGGAGGGCCAACAAGGAGAGCACCACGCGGCAGCTTGGCGCCGATCTCCTCGTAGCGCTGGGGCTTCTCCAGAAAGTCGACGACCTCCTTGAGGGACTCCTTGGCCTCTTCCTGGCCGGCGACATCCTTAAAGGTCACGCCCACGTCTTTGGAGGCGATCACGCGCGCGCCGGACTTGCCCAGTCCACCGCCGCCAAAGCCACCGCCGCCAAAGTTCATCGAAGGACCGTCATCACCCATGGCCTTCTTCATGCGGCGGTTGAGCCACCAGCCGATCAGGAAGAAAATCGCCATGGGAAGGATGAGCGTAAGCAGGTAGTAGGTCATCAAACCCGAGTTTTTATCGGGAACGACCGACTCCAGCGAAGCGCCAGACTCAAGCACGCGATCGGTAAAGCCCGCATCGTTCGGCACACCGGTCGTCTTATAGGCGATGTTCTCGTCCTCGCCCTTCTTGGTGTAATAAATCGAGTAATCGTCCGTGTTGTACTCGACCTTGTCGACACTCTTCTTATCGAGCGCTTTGACAAACGTCGAGTAATCGGTCTTCGTAATCTGCTGCGTGTGACCGATGTTGGGGAACAGAACGGTCGAGAGCACGAGGTAGACGACGAAGGCGATGAGCACGTAGAGGATCATATTCCGTCTACGCTTGTTGTCATCCATCTCCATCTGCTTGAACTCCATCTACTGGGGTTAATAATGCTTTCTAGAATACCCAACCCGGACGGCGATAAACCGACGCCGGGCACGAAAAGACAGAGATGGCATCACTGGAAGTCGGCAAGGTTCAAATCTATACGGGCGACGGCAAGGGCAAGACGACGGCTGCGTTGGGGCGCGAGAGGATGTCGAGGAACTGATTGCGATAAAGCCCGCCACCACGGAACTCGTGCTCACCGGCCGCGGCTTGCTACCCCTCGCCGACCTTGCCGACCTAGTAACCGAAATGCGCCCCGTCAAACACCACTTCGATGAAGGTCTCCTAGCCCGCCAAGGCATCGAATACTAGCCATTGGGGACGTCCCGAATGGCTAGGCGGTGGCGCGGCCGAGCCAGTTGCCGCTGTGGTGGTAGATGGTGAACATCGTGGCCGTGATGAGCCAGGTTACGGGGTAAACCAACAGCAGGTGCTCAAGAGACGGATCGAACGGCATAATCGCAAACACCCAGATCACCCTGAGCACGACAGTGCCAAAAATCGTGAGCAGCATGGGCTGCAAGCTCACGCCGGCACCGCGAATGGAGCCCGACGCGTTTTCGATAATCGAGAAAATCGCGTAGAACGGCGCGATGAAATGAAGAATCGTCGTGGTGTACGCCGAAATCGAAACATCGTCGACAAACAGACGCGACAACGGACCCGAGAACACCAGCAGCACGGCAGACAGGCCACCAATGAGCATAAACGACAGCACGAGCGACGTATGGTAGCCCTTGCGCATGCGCTCATAGTTGCGCGCGCCAAAGTTCTGTGCCGAGAACGTGGTGATCGACACGCCGAGCGCCTCGGTAACCATCCAGACAATGCCATCTAAGCGGCCCGAAAGACCCCACGCCGTGGTGACATCGGCACCAAACGAGTTGACCGACACTTGAATCAAAACGTTGGAAATCGAATACGCAGCAGACTGAAAGCCAAGCGGCAGACCACACGAGATCATACTCTTGCAAATACCGCGATCGATGCCGAGCTTAGACAGCGAAAGACGCCATGCACCCGGAGCGCGCATCATGCGCAACACGATCATCGTTGCATTGGAGCAAATGGTCAGCGCCACTGCGATGCCACAGCCCAGCGCCTCCATATGCAACACAGCGACAAAAATGATATCCAGCACCACGTTAACCAGGCAGCCAGAGGCAATGATCACGGCAGGCCCGCGCGTGTCGCCCACGGCGCGCAGCAGTGCCGTTCCCATATTGAGCAGCAGCGCTGCAACCATGGCGGCAAAATAACAACGAGCATAGGCCACGCCCTCGGCCAATAGTTCATGCGGCGTGTTCATAAGCACCAGCATGGGCTCAACGAACACTATGCCAAGAATCGAGAAAACGATACCTCCCACCAGCGCGAGCGTCATGGCTGTATGGACCGAACGACTCAGTCTCTCATCATCGTGCTGGCCAAAATACTGACCGGTAATGACCGCGCAGCCGGCGCCGACGCCAACGCAAAAGCCAATGCAGAGCTCGGTGAGCACCATCGTGGCTTGAATGCCACCCAGTGCGAGCTTGCCGCCAAACTGGCCAACGATATACGTACCGATAAGCGTGTAGGCCTGCTGAAAAAACGAACTAAAAAAGATGGGAACGCACAGCGACAGCAATTGCTGCCAAATGACTCCTTGCGTTACATCGATAGCCGTAGATTTCTTAGCCACACGCCCTCCCCACACGCATACGTCAATCAGCAAAACAGCAATTTAAAACCAAAGCCAAAACCAGCTTAGCACCGACTGGCGGCGACCGAAACACCCCGAATTAGAGCACGGTGCGGAATAACTGCCTAGTGATACAAACCCGGCTGGTAGTGATACTCATTGCTCACGTGCGGGCATAGCTGCCAAAAGGCGACGGCGCTCGCCGCGGCCACGTTGAGCGAATCGACCCCGTGCGCCATCGGAATACGCACCGCGTGGTCACAGCCGGCAATGGTCTTGGCGCCCAAGCCGGCACCCTCGGTGCCCATAAAAATCGCCAAGCGATCAATCTTCTGCAGCACAGGCTCATCAAGCGAAACAGAGTCGTCCGTCAACGCCATAGCGGCACACGAAAAACCGGCATCGTGCAACGCGCTCAGACCATCATGCGGCCACACACGAGCCTCGCTGCCAATGCGCGTCCACGGCACCTGAAACACGGTGCCCATGCTCACGCGGGCCGAGCGACGGTACAGCGGGTCGCAGCACGTCGGACTGACCAAAATACCGTCAACGTTCAATGCGGCAGCCGAGCGGAAAATCGCGCCAACGTTGGTGTGATCAACAATACCCTCAAGCACGCACACGCGCACCGGACGATCCCCCGCCGCATCGACGACGCCGCCCAAGAACTCATCAACCGGAATCTGACGCGGGCGACGGAACGCCGCCAGCGCACCGCGCGTAACGTTAAAGCCCGTCAACTGCTCCATGAGCTCCATGGAGGCCACGAACACGGGAACCGGACCCGCTCCCTCGCGCACGACAAGCTGGTCAAACAGCGGCATCATCTGGTCGAGCCAGCGCTCGCCCAAAAGAAAGCTCACCGGCTCATATCCGGCGCGAACCGCACGCTCGATGACCTTGGCACTCTCAGCGATAAAAATGCCCTTCTGCGGCTCCAGCACGCAGCGAAGCTCACGCTCGGTCAGTCGCACGTAGGCATCGAGCCGCTCGTCCTCGAGCGAATCAATTCGCAGAACCTCAACGGCATCAGTCATAGCAGCCAGCCCGCACCCTTCTTTACAGCATATCAATACCAAACGAGGCGACGCTAAGCGCCGCCCCATGCATTCAACCAAACCGATGATACCGTTCACGCCAGACGATTTACGCCTCAACGCGACGATACGTCACGAACTCATAATCGAGACCCTCGTCACCCTCGCCCGCGGCAATCGTGGCAACCCCGCCAGCCTGCGAAACTTCCCATGCAGGATCGGCGTCCAAATTGGGAAAATACGTGTCCACGGGATGGACGCAGTGGTCATGCGTGACCTCGGCCTCCACGCAGTACGGCAAAAACTGCCGATAGACATCGCCGCCACCAATCACCCAGGCAACGGGCTCAGCGGCAACCGCGGCGAGCGCCTCGTCGATACTATGCACCACGTCGACGCCCTCGGGAGCAAAGCTCTCGTCGCGGGTGAGCACGATATTGCGGCGGTTCTTGAGCGGACGCCCGCCAGGAAAACTCAGCAGGGTCTTGCGCCCCATAATGACCGGGCAACCTTTGGTGCGCGCCACAAAATGGCGCATGTCGGCGCGATTGGACACCACCATATCGCCCTCGCAGCCAATACCCCAGTCGTCACACACGGCGACGATGGCAGAAAGCTTACACGTCATGAGCACCACCTACACCGCAATGGGAATGTTCTTGACCTGCGGGCCGTGCTCATAGCCCTCGACGATCAGGTCATCGGTCGTAAACGCATAGAAGTCATGCACATCGGGGTTGAGCGTTACCTTGGGTGCCGCAAACTGCGGACGCTCGATAAGCTCGCGGACGATATCGACATGACGATCATAGATATGGGCGTCGGCGATCACGTGCAGCAGCTCACCGGGAATCATATCGACCGACTGCGCGACCATCATCAGCAAAATGGCGTACTGGCACACGTTCCAGTTGTTCGCGGCCAAAATGTCCTGGCTGCGCTGGTTGAGAATCATGTTGAGCGTCGGCTTGTCGTCCTGAGGACGCTGCGTCACGTTATAGGTCACGCTATAGGCGCACGGATACAGGTGCATCTCGGACAGATCGCTAAACACGTACGTATTGGTCATAATGCGGCGACTATACGGCGTGTGCTTAAGGTCGTACAGCACACGGTCCATCTGGTCGAAGTCGCCCTCGGCGTAATGGCTCTTCTGACCAATCTGATAGCCGTAGGCTTTACCGATGGAACCGGTCTCATCGGCCCACTCATCCCAGATATGGCTGTTGAGATCATGCACGTTATTGGACTTCTTTTGATAGATCCACAGAATCTCGTCCATGGCAGACTTAAGCGCCGTACGACGCAGGGTGAGCGCAGGGAACTCCTCGCGCAGATCATAGCGCGCCGTGACACCAAAGTTTTTAATGGTATAGGCAGGGGTGCCGTCCTCCCACACCGGACGGACCTTTTGGCCCTCGGTGGTGGTGCCATGGTCCAAGATATCGCGGCACATGGTTACAAACTGTTGATCAGCCTTGCTCATTGACCCTCCTGTCAGTCGCCTACAAGCGAGATTCATTGTAGCCCAGGCGCACGCGGCCCCACAGCCCAAACATAAGCGCTCATTTTCTGACATATGACAGAAATTCCTTGCGCAAATCTGCACGTTCGCTATTCTATTGTTGACATATGTCAGATAAGGAGTGCGCATGGCAGGAAGACGCGAAAAATTACGCCGTGTTGGGATCATCCCCGAATATCGCGGCTTTACCCCAGACGGCCTTGCCAGCGGAGACGCCATCGATATGACAGTCGACGAGCTCGAGGTCCTGCGCCTATGCGACCTGGAAGGCCTCAATCAGGAGGAAGTCGCCCAGAGCATGGGCATTGCCCGCGCCACGGTGGCGGCAATCTGCAGCCGCGCGCATCGCAAGGTGGCAAACGCGTTGGTCAATGGACGGGCGGTTGTCATCGAGGGCGGCAATATCGCATACTCCCCCATCACCACGACAACGGCCGCATGGCCAGCAAAGGAGGTCGACACCATGAGGGTGGCAACCACGTACGACAACGGCAACATCTTTATGCACTTTGGCCGCAGCGAGCAGTTCAAGATCTACGACATTCAGGACGGCAAGGTGCTCAACGAGCAGGTCGTGGGCACCGGCGGCACCGGTCACGGCGCCCTGGCGGGCCTACTCGCCAACGGCGGCGTGGACACGCTCATCTGCGGCGGCATCGGCGGTGGCGCTATCAACGCGCTTGCTCAAGCCGGCATCACGGTATATGCAGGTGCCCAAGGCAACTGCGACGCTTGCGTCGAGGCACTTATCTCCGGCACGCTCGCACAGAACGGCGAGGCCACGTGCAGCTGCCACGGCCATGACCACGAGCACGCCTATGAGCACGGCGAATCCTGTGGTTGCCACGGCCATCACGAGCACGAGGGCCACGAGGGCTGCGGCTGCCACTAACGGCACGGCACCGTGAACTCGGGGCGCGACACTGAACGCAACCCAACAATCAAAGCCAACAACAAAGGCCACCCGGTAGCTACCGAGTGGCCTTTGCCATATCAAGCTGGAATTACAGCACTATTTCTTATTACGCATCTGCGCTTCCATCTGGCGCAGCAGGTCCATATCGGACTTGGGGCCGCCCGTACCCAGGCCGCCCATGCCGCCCAGACCCATAGCGTCCAGGCCAGGGATATTGGGCATGCGCATCTTCTTGCCCTTCTTACCCTTCTTGCCCTTCTTGCCGCCGGCCTGAGCCTGATTGGCCATCGTGCGCATGCGGCCCATCATCTTGTTCATCTCGCCCCACTGCTTCATAAGGCTATTGACCTCGGTGGGGGTCACGCCGGCGCCCTTGGCAATGCGGGCACGGCGCTGACCGTTGATGATGGAGGGACGCAGGCGCTCCTCCTTGGTCATCGACATGATAATGGCCTCGTTCTTATCGAAGATGCCTTCGTCCAGGTTGCCACCCATCTGGTTGAGCGCACGCTGGCCACCGGGGAGCATGCCCAGGATGCCCTTCATGCCGCCCATCTTCTTGACGGCCTTCATCTGGTCGAGCATGTCGTTCATGGTGAAGCCCTCGCGCAGCATACGCTCGGCAGCCTCGAGCTGCTCTGCATCAGCCGCCTCCTGGGCCTTCTCGATAATGCCGACGACGTCGCCCATGCCCAGAATGCGCTTGGCCATGCGATCGGGATAGAACGGCTCAAGCGAATCGGGTTTCTCGCCCATGCTCACAAACTTGATGGGCTTGCCGGTCACTTGACGCACCGAAAGTGCGCCACCGCCACGGGCGTCACCGTCGAGCTTGGAGATAATCACACCATCAAAGTCGGTGCGATCGGCGAAGGTCGAGACGACGTTGACGATATCCTGGCCAGTCATGGCATCGACGACCATCAGCACCTGGTCGGGCTTGACGGCCTTCTTGATGTCGACGGCCTCCTGCATCATCTGCTCGTCAATCTGAAGACGACCGGCGGTATCGACAATGACCACGTCACGCAGGTGGTCGACGGCCTCCTGGATGGCGCCCTTGGCGATGTCGACCGGGTGCGCACCGTCACCGCGGAAGACCGGCACGCCGATCTCGCCACCAAGCGTGGCCAGCTGGTCGGCAGCGGCGGGACGGTAGACGTCGCACGCGGCGAGCAGCGGCGAGCGACCCTGCTTCTTGAGCAGGTATGCCAGCTTTACGGCCGCCGTGGTCTTACCGGAGCCCTGCAGGCCCACGAGCATGATGACATTGGGAATACGGTTGCTAAAGACGAGCTTGCTCTCGGTTGAGCCAAGCATCTCGGTGAGCTCGTCGAGCACGATCTTGACGACGTTTTGCGCCGGCGACAGCGACTCCATGACCTCGGCGGTCATGCAGCGCTCCTTGGTCTTGGCGACGAACTCCTTGACGACCTTGAAGTTGACGTCGGCCTCGAGCAGCGCCATGCGAATGTCGCGCATGGCCGAGGTAATGTCGGCCTCGGTCAGCTTACCCTTGCCGCGCAGGCGGTCAAATGTGTCGTTGAGGCGATCGCTCAGGGAATCAAACACTGGTTACTCCTTAGTTGGACTCGCCCACCAGGGCGCGGCAGAAATCTTTGGCATTAAACTCCTGCAGGTCATCGACCTGCTCGCCCACGCCGATGCGCAGGATGGGAAGCTTGAGCTTCTCGGCCACGGCCATGGCGATACCGCCCTTTGCCGTGCCGTCGAGCTTTGTCATGATAATACCGTCCAGGCCAAGCGCCTCGTTAAACTCGAGCGCCTGGTTCAGACCGTTTTGGCCAGTGGCGGCATCGATCACAAGCACGACCGAGACCGGCATGGGACCGGCGGCCATATTGGCGGCGCGCTTACGCGTCACATTGACCACCTTGGCGAGCTCGCGCATGAGCTCGGGGCTCGTGTGCAGACGACCGGCGGTGTCGATAAGCACCAAGTCGCTGCCGCGCTTATCGGCCTCGTCGAGCACGTCATAGCACACACTAGCCGGATCGGAGCCGCGATCGCGCTTAATGACGGGGACGCCGGCGCGCTGGCCCCACACATCGAGCTGCTCGATGGCGGCGGCGCGGAAGGTGTCGGCCGAACCGATCACCACGTTCTTGCCGCGGGCAGCCATGGCGCTCGCAATCTTGCCAACCGTCGTGGTCTTGCCGGCACCGTTAATGCCCACAAACAGCACGCAGCTCGGCGTATCGGAGAACGGATCGTGCTCGATGGGCACAAAGTGCTGCTCGAGCTGCTCGGCCAAGGCGCGACGGAGTTGCGGGGCGGTCTTGAGGTTCTTCTTAGCCGCGGCATCGCGCAGATCATCGGAAACCTTGATGGCGACCTCGGCGCCCATGTCACCCATGACGAGGGTGTCCTCCAGGTCCTCCCAAAAATCCTCGTCGACCTCGCCGCCAAAGTAGAAGACCTCGTTGAGGGCCTCGCGGCTGCGCTCAAGTCCGCGCGAGAGAGCATCGAAGAATCCCATTATGCATTCACGACCTTTCCGGTTTCGCGATCGAGTTTTTGCGAGACGACGCGACTGACGCCGTCGGCTTGCATCGAGACGCCATAGAGAACGTCAGCGTCCTCCATAGTACGGCGCTGATGCGAAATGACCAAGAGCTGCGTGTCGGAACGCAGCACATCGAGGGCACCGATGAGCTTAGACAGGTTGGCGTCATCAAGTGCCGCCTCGACCTCGTCCAGCACATAGAACGGCACCGTACGCGTGCGATACACGGCAAAGAGCAGGGCGAGCGCCGTCAGACTCTTCTCGCCGCCCGACATGAGCATCATCTTGGTGATGCGCTTGCCGCGCGGTTGCGCCACGACCTCGATACCCGTCTCGGCAGGATGCTCGGGATCGGTCATCTCCAGATGAGCCTGACCGCCCGGGAAGAGCATAGCGAAGATCTCGCGGAAGTTCGCGTCAACCTTCTCAAACGTCACCAGGAAGGCCTTCCGCATCTTGCGATCAATGGCCACCGTGATCTTGGTGAGCGCCTTGCGCGCGCTCTCCAGATCGGCCAGCTGCTCCTCGATGTAATCGGCGCGGCGCTTGAGCTGCTCGTACTCCTCCATGGCAACTTGGTTAACGGGACCAAGGTTGTTGATCTGGCGCACAAGCTGGTTGAGTTCGCGCTCAGCGGCATCGCGGTCCGTGGGCGCCGGAAGCATGAGCGCTTCCTCGAGTACCGTGGTGCCATCGGCGGTAATGGCCTTAATGGCGGCCTCTACCTGCACCTCGAGCTTGCCACGCGCGACCTTGAACTCGTTTTGCGTGGCGGAGGCGGTATCGACTCGCTCCTTAGCGCGGGCAACCTCTGCCTTGGCATCCTCGATGGTCTTCTTGAGCGAAGCGGAGTCCGCCTCCTCCAGAGAGGCCTGGTCACGCAGGCGCGCTGCCCAATCCGACGCGCGCTCCAGCAGGGCCGAATAACGCTCGTGCATGGGATCAACGCGCAGGCGCAGCAGCTCGAGCGAGCGCGAAGCCTGGCGTGTTCCGCGGATACGACGATCGATGCCCTCCAGGCGATGCTCCAGGTCGGGCACGCGGCCCTTCAGCGAACGCAGGCGTTCGCTCGTCTGGGCCAAGCGAACCTTGGCGTCGGCGAGCTTGCCGGCGGCCTCGGAATCGTCACGGCGAACGCGGTCGAGTTCGTCGTTGGCCTCGGCAATCTGGAGACCCAGGTCGCTTGCCTGCGCACGGGCCTCGTCGCGCGAACGGGTGAGCTCGTCAACGCGCGGGCGCGCAGCGCGAACGGCCTCTGCGGCCTGCTCGCGGCGCTTGGAGATGCGCACGCTCTCGACCTCGGCATTGTTGGCGCTTTGCTCCAAGCGGCCGATCTCGGAGAGCAACGAGCGGCGCTCGCCCTCAAGACGGGCGATCTCGCCGGCGGCATCGCCCTCAGCGACACGCGCTTCCTCAACGGCCGCATTGGCCTCAACGACCTGATCCGACACATGCTCAAACACGGCAGCCAAATCGGGCTCCAAGCCCTCCAGCTCGCGAATGCGACGCTTGCGCTCCAGGGCACCCGACGCCTCGCCGGCATCTAGGCCCACGCGCACAAGGCCGCCACAGCTTACGCGGGCGCCATCGGGGGTCACGTAAGTCACGCCGTCAACGACCGGCGCCGACAGCGCGGCAGCAAGATCGTCCACTACGTAATATCCGCCGAGCAACGCCTCGACGACGGGACCGTAGCCTGCGCGCACGGACAGATGATCAACCAGACGGGTACCGGCAGCGCCCTCAGCGGCGGTAGAGCCGCTCACGCCGCGCGCCACCAGCAGCGCCTCACCCGAGGCCTTCTTTTGGTCCAGAGCGGCACGACCGGCACGCTCAAGCGCGGACGTATCGTCGAACAGCAGCGCATCGATATCGCCGGCAAGTAGCTGCTCCACCAGGCCCTCAAGCTCGCGCGGGGCCTCGAGCACGTCGCCCAGACGACCCGTGACATCATCGCCCAGCGCACCCACCAGACGGCTCACGAGCGGCGAGCTGTCGGCCATGCGGGCATCAAGCTTCTTTTGGCTGGCAAGCTCCGAGCGCACCTCGGACAGCTTGTTGCGCGCCTCGCTCTCGCGGGCACGCAGGTCCTTCAGGGCCGCGCGTGCCGTCTCGGTAGCCTCACGCGCATCGACCTGGGCCTGGCGCGCTTCCTCAAGAGCACCCTCAAGCTCCTCTGCGCGGTTGCGACGGCTCTCGAGCGAGGCCGTGACCTCCTCGAACTGCTCGTCAATCTGCTCCAGGCGCGAGACATACATGTTGTCCTCGACCTCGGCGTTGCTCAGCGAGTCCTTCACCTTGGCGAGCTCGAGCGCGGCGTTGTCGGCCACGCGCTGCACATCGCGTTGCTCACGCGTAAGCTGCGAAATCTGATTGTCGAGCGCCACGCGCCGCTCGTGGAGCTCAGCGGCAGCAGGACCAGCGGCGTCAACGTCCTCCTGGGCCTGCATGTGCGCACCGGTCACTTCCTCAAGCTGCGCACGCGCGTCCTCGAGCTCCTCGACCACGCGACGACGCTGATGCTCGGAGCTCGAAATCTGCCCGCGCATGTCAGACAGGCGCGACACCATGTTGTGGCCCTTTTCCTCGAGCAGGCGCATGTCGGAGTTAATGCGGCCGACCACATCTTGCATATGACGGCGTTGCTCGCCCAGGTCGCCCACAAACAGGCCCTTTTCCTCGAGCATAACCTGGAGCTTCTCGAGCTCGCGCTCCTTTTCGCCCATGCGGTACTGCGCAAGCTCCAGCTCGGCCGTGCCCTCCTTGGAGCGACTCTCCAGGTCGTTCCACTGCGACTGCAGCGAACGCAGCTCGTCGACGGCTAGCATCTGCGTAAGCTCGTTCGCGCGCGAGGACAGCTCTTTGTACTTGCACGCACGATCGACCTGACGCTCCAGCGGTCGCAGCTGACGGGCGATTTCCTTATTGATGTCGCGGGCACGCGTCAGGTGCTCGTCCATCGACTTAATCTTTTTGAGCGCACGCTCCTTGCGGCGCTTGTGCTTGGAGATACCGGCGGCTTCCTCGATGAGGGCACGGCGCTCCTCGGGGCGGCTCTGCAAAATGGCGTCGAGCTTGCCCTGGCTGATGATGGAATGCGTATCCTTGCCCAGGCCCGAATCGTGCAGGATGTCCTGAATGTCCATCAGGCGGCACGGACTCGAGTTGATGAGGTACTCGCTTTCGCCCGAGCGATACATGCGACGGGTAATGGCGACCTCGTCAAAATCGACAGGCAGCATATGGTCCGAGTTATCGAGCACCAGCGTGACCTCGGCGACACCCACCGGCTTGCGCGCTGACGAGCCCGAGAAGATAACATCCTCCATGGCCTGGCCGCGCAGCTGCTTGGCGCTCTGCTCGCCCAGGACCCACAGAATCGAGTCAGAGATGTTCGATTTTCCCGAGCCGTTGGGACCGACGATGACGGTCAGACCCGGCTCAAACGTCATATGGGCGCGGTCGGCAAACGACTTGAACCCTTTGAGCGTGAGGGACTTGAGATACACGGTTCCTCGCTTAAACAGGCTTCTTGTTGAGAATCACGCCGTTGGTGGTGTAGCCCATGCGGTCAAGCGCCTCGAGCGCGGCGGCTCCCTCGGCTTCCTTCTTTGAGGAGCCGGAGCCGCGACCCTGACGGATGCCATCGATCAACACCACGGCGGTAAAGGTGGGCGCATGCGCCGGGCCCTCGGAGCCAACGAGCTTATACGCCGGGGGCTCGTGACCGTCGGCTTGCACGCACTCCTGCAAAAACGACTTGGGGTTCGCAGGATGCTCGGCACGCTCGGAAGCCAAATGCGGCTTAAGCGTACGATGGATAAACTCCGCCGCAACGTCCCAGCCGGCATCCAGGTACAGCGCGCCCACGAGCGACTCATAGACGTTCTCGAGCGCCGAATGCAGGCCGCGCGCACCGGTACCGGTCTCGGAGGCACCAAAGATGATGATGTCGTCAATGCCCAGCTCGTGAGAAACCTCGGACAGCGTAGCGCCCGAGACAAGCGACACCTTCAAGCGCGTGAGCTTGCCCTCGTCAAACTCCGGATAGGACTCAAACAGGGAGCGTGCGACCACAGCACCCAAAATGGAATCGCCCAAGAACTCAAGGCGCTCATAGCTGGCAGAAACCGGCTGGCCCTCGACTGCCGAGGGATGCGTAAGGGCCGCGCGCAGCAGCACCTTATTGTTGAACTCGTGGCCCAGGATTTCCTGGGCGCGCGTAAGTCGGTCGGATAAAGCCAAGACTTAGGCCTCCTTGGCAGCTTCGATAGCGTCGACGGCGTCGGCGACAGAGTTGAGCGAGAGCAGGGTCTCGTCATCGATCTCGAGGTTGAACTCGTCCTCGATAGCCGTAACCAGCTGCAGGCGCTCGAGCGAGTTGGCATCGAGGTCGTCAAAGGTGGTCTCATCGCTAATTTCGGCAACATCGACGCCCAGAACGTCAGCAGCGACCTCGGCGATCTTGTCGAAGATTTCGGAGCGGTCCATAGCGCTTCCTCTCATAGTGCATGAATACCAAAAGAATGGTACCGCCCGGGCGGTACCAAGACACGGTTCTGATTCTACCCCACGACGCACGCCCCGAGACGCATAACGCCGCTGTTATAAAACGATGCCGTCCATGGAGTTGGCGACATTCTCGACCAGCCCGGCGCGCACGGCTTCGGCCGCCGCGAGCGTACCGTTTTTGACAGCCTCGACCGAGGTGGCACCATGGCCGATCAGGACCACGCCGCGCAGGCCCAAAAGAATCGCGCCGCCCTTGGCGTCGCCCGAAAGCTTGGCTTTAATCTCGCGCATCTGCTTTTTGATGAGCAGCGCGGCGATCTTGGTGCCGAGCGAGGCCATAAAGGCACCCTTGAGTTCCTGCAGCAAAAACTTGGCAGCGCCCTCGGTGGCCTTGAGCGCAATGTTGCCCGACATGCCGTCGGCGACCACGACGTCAAAATTGCCCGACGTAAGATCGGTACCCTCGCAGTTGCCCACAAAGCCGGGAACCGCGGCCTTCATGGCCGGGAAGCACGCCTTGGTAAAGTTGGAGCCCTTCTCGTCCTCGGTGCCGTTGGCAAGCAGTCCCACGCGAGGATGCTCGAGGCCCAAAACCACACGGGCATAGGCAGCGCCCATCTGGGCGAAGCGCACCATGTCGTCCACCGTAACATCGGGATTGGCGCCCATATCGCACAGCACCGTCAGGCCGCCGGCACGATTGGGCAGTGCGTTGGTAAGGCACGGACGGACCGGCTGCTTCTTGCCCTCTGCCAAATACCTAAACGGCGTAACGTAGGCCGTGGCGGCAGCGGTCATGGCACCGGTCGAGCCGGCCGAGAAAAACGCGTCCGCATTGCCCTTCTTAATGGCACGGCATGCAAGCACAATCGAAGACTTGCGCTTGGTCATCACGGCGCGGATGGGATCGTCCTCCATGCTGATGACGTCGGGGGCCTCCAAAGCCTCTACGCGGGCATGCGCCGCGGCAAAGGGGTTGACGATTTCGGCGGGACCGACGGCCAAGACCTCGATCTCGGGATCTACCGCAAGCGCAGCCTCGATACCGTCGAGGACAACCTGGGGCTTCTCGTCTCCGCCCACAACGTCTACACAAACGCGAACGTTACTCATTTCATATACTCCTTATACAAAAATGGCCGACTCATTGAGCCGGCCATTGTGGTTCCAGTTGGAACGGCATCGCATCCAGAGTATACCGTTACTCGGTAACGATAACCTCGCGGTCCTTGTAGAAACCGCAGCTGGGGCACACGTGGTGCGGAAGCTTGACAGCACCGCAACGGGGGCACGTGGACTGAGCCGCAGCCGAGATCTTCATGTTGGCGGAACGACGGGTATGGGTGCGGATACGACCCTGCTTTTGTTTAGGTACGGGCATAGTGACCTTCCTTATGAACTATCCAGTGTGGCGATTACGCGCAAGTAGCGATACTACCACAGTTTTACTCGTCAAGCTTGAGATTCTTCAATGCTGCAAATGGATTTTCCGTGGCAGCGGCCCATTCCGCCTCTGCCTGGGCGGCGCAATCG
>URKT01000002.1 GCA_900548495.1 uncultured Collinsella sp.
AAAGGGAAGAGGCGGGGTATGCCCCGCCTCTTACACCACATCTCTGCGCGCTACCCTCGGAGGCGGCGTAAAGTAAGAAGATAATAAACAAATGTAGAATAACTAAGCATCAAGTTGGCGGCACTGAGCGCAAAATCTGTCCGAGAGGCCAAAATTACCTGTTACTAAATTGGTAACAGTACTCATATTTGCCATTTTTTGGCCACGGCACCCTAAGACGGGTGTGTTGGGGCTTTCCATAGGGGAGCGACGGGCTCAATCAGAGCGCGTGCGGCCCGTCCTGACCTGCGAAATCTGTACTCGCGATGCGAATAACGCCCCTAACCTTAAACTTTAGCTTGAACTTAGCTATAATGCGCTTCGTTCCTACCAGGCTGTGGTTGCGGACGGACGAAATGCCCGTCCTAGTCCAAGACAGACGCGGTCAAAGGGATCCACGTAAGCGACCGCGTGCGCGCGGCGCGATCATGGCGCGTCCTAGATGTAAGCCGCACCGTCCGTTCTACTTTCTTTGGGGCAATACCGCCTCGCGGGCGAGCGGGTCAGTCGTGAAGGTGGCTGCGGCCTCCCGAGCAAACACCCCGGTGCGCAAGTGTGGGGTCAAATACCAGGTCAGCTGGTGGGAACAACCTGATATTCCGCGCAACGCACGGATCGTATACGACACAGAAGGCAGGGTAGTGGACATGGTGAGGGGCAGCTTGATGCACGCGGCTCGGTTAGGTGCTGGGACCGCAGCGGTCATCGCCGTTTTGGGCCTGAGCGGATGCGCGTTCAACCCGCTGTCTACGTTCACGACTCCCACGATCGACCAGATCGAGTACGAGACCGTCACGCCGGCGGTGTCGGACGATGCCCTGGTCACTCCCGGAACCCTGACGGTCGCCCTCGATACTTCCGATGCGCCGCAGGCCATGCAGGACGCCGACGGCGAGCTCACGGGGTATGCGGTCGACGCCGCCCGCGCCCTCGCAAGCCGCATGGGCCTTAAGGTCGCCTTTGTCGATGCGTCCTCGGCAGGTTCCGCGCTCGGCGACAAAAAGGCCGATATCTTTATCGGCGAGATTAACTCCACGGACGGGGACATTAGCTCGCTCGGCACCTGCCTGTACGATGCCACTTCCGTGTTCGGTAAAACTAGCGATGGTGGGTCGCTAAGCGTTTCCACCGATACCCTTAACACGTCCACCCTGGGCGTTCAGGCGTCCTCGGCCTCGCAGGAGGCGCTTGCTAAGCAGAGCATCACCGCCAACCAAAAGACCTACTCCAACATCAACGAGTGCTTTGAGGCGCTCGAGTCCGGCGAGGTCGACTATGTGATCTGCGACTCCACGGCCGGCGGCTACCTTGCACGCCTGATGAGCGAGGTCTCCTATGTCGGTGCGCTCGAGGCGCCCTCGACGCTTGGTGTTGTGGGCCTCTCGTCCAATGACGAACTGTGCCGTGCCGTGAGCGATGCCCTCGACGGTATTACGGCCGACGGCACGCTCGAGGCGGTCCACTCTGTCTGGTATGGCACGATGCCCTACGACCTCACCACTAAGACGGTTTCGGGCGTTAGCGTGCAGCCGGGTGACTCTGAGTCCAGTGAGACCATGTCTTCCGGCAGCGAGTCCTCCGATTCCAACAATGAGACCGCATCCTCCGAGGACAACTCGTCCAGCCAGGAAGGCACCATCACCGACGACGACATTAACAAACTCAATAGCTAGTTATTGCTAGGGGTGGCGTCTCCTATACGTTGGAAAGGACACTTCTTCACGGTTTCAACACGCACCGCCGGGCTTCCCCGATGGGGGAGCCCGGCTTTTTCATCCCTATAAAACCAGCAGGTCAAAGCCAATTTTTGGGACCAAATACAAAGCCGCCGGCCCCCTCCTATAGCGCACTTTGCCACAGAAAAGTGCGAGACTTCGGTATGCGGTACCAAGCAATCGTTATTCGGGTCTTTGGGAATCCGCGTGATTAAATGCACGGCAATGGGTACATAGCCAGTACAGTAAGTCCCCGAGGCAGATTGGAGCCACGTATGGATATCAAGGTTTCTGGACGCAAGACGACGGTAACCGATGCTCTGCGTGCGCATGTGGATGAGAAGATCGGCGAGGCGCTCAAGGTTTTCGATATCGAGCCCATGACGGTCGACGTTGTACTTCGCTATGAGAAGAACCCCTCGAACCCCAATCCGGCAATCGTCGAGGTTACGGTTCGTGCCCGCGGTTCGGTGATTCGTGTTGCCGAGCACGGTGCAGATATGTACGCCGCCATCGACCTCTCCGCCGATAAGGTCACCCGCCAGCTGCGCAAGTTCAAGACCAAGGTCGTGGACAACCGCCAGGGCGGTGCCAGCGCGGCGGATGTCGCACCGGTCGAGCGCGTCGAGGATCTGGCCGACCTGCTGCTGCCCGAGGAGGAGGACGACCTGCTCGTCCGCGAGAAGGTCATCGATGTTACCCCGATGACTGAGGAGCAGGCGCTGGTGCAGACCGATCTGCTCGGCCACGACTTCTACGTGTTCGAGAACGCGACGACTGGCCTCATCAATGTGGTGTATCACCGTAAGAATGGTGGATATGGCATCATCAAGCCCCGCATCGAAACACTTGACGAGTAAAATACGTTAACTTGCATGAGTTAACGGTTGGCGGCCATCCCATGCGGGTGGCCGCCTTTTTACGTAAGGAGTCGCTTTGATGGACAAGGCCGCATCCGCTGGTCATTCGGACCGTTGCCGCATCGTCGTCGATACTTGCTGCGACTTTAGCCCCGAGGTCGCCGCGAACCTCGATGTCGATATCCTGGGTTTCCCCTTCATTATCGATGGCGAGGAGCGCACGGATGACATCTGGTCGAGCATCACACCCAAGGAGTTCTACGACCGCATGCGCGCCGGCGCTCGCGTGTCTACCTCCGCCGTGTCGCTCGGTCGCTATATCGAGTTCTTTACCGAGTGCGCCAAAGAGGGCACGCCCACGGTCTACCTGTGCTTTACCTCGGCGCTGTCGTCGAGCTACAACTCCGCGTGCCAGGCGGCGGACGCCGTGCGCGCCGAGTATCCCGATTTTGAGCTGTACGTGGTCGACAACGCTCTGCCCTGCGCGACCGGCGCGCTCTTGGCGCTCGAGGCCGTGCGCCAGCGTTCGGCGGGACTGACCGCCAAACAGCTGGTCGATTGGGCAAACGAGGCAAAGACCTACGTCCATGGCTACTTTACGCTCGAGAGCTTCGACGCACTGGCTGCCGGCGGCCGCATTCCGCCCGCGGCGGCGCAGCTCACGGCAAAGCTCGATGTCAAGCCCGAGCTCTCTTACGACCTTGCCGGCTCGCTGTCGCTGATTGGCGTCAACCGCGGCCGCAAGAAGGCGCTCAAGTCCATCCTCAAGTCGTTCCGCGAGAACTACGTGCCCGACCGCACCATGCCCATCGCCATCATGACGGCCGATGCCGAAAAGGACGGCGACTGGCTCGAAGCCGCCATCCGCAAGGAGGAGGGCTGCGCCGACGTCACGATCATTCGCGGCTCCGTGGGTCCCACCATTGGCTCGCACGTGGGCCCCGGCATGGTGGCTTGCGCGTTTTGGGGCAAGAACCGTGCCGAGAAAGCCTCGCTTTCCGACCGCATCGCGCGCCGTGTGCGCGGCGAGTAGACAGACGCTACGGCCACAGACGCCCCGCAGTCCAAACGCTGGCACTGAGTATTCACCCTGGTAACAACACCCAACCCAAAAGGAAAGGTTTCATGGCAAACAAGCTCTCCGTCGCATTTATCGGCACCGGAATCATGGGTGCCCCCATCGCCGGCCACATCCTGGACGCCGGCTATCCCGTCACGGTCAACAACCGCACCAAGTCCAAGGCCGCCACGCTTATCGAGCGCGGTGCCGCCTGGGCCGATACGCCGGCCGACGCCGTGGCGAACGCCGATGTCGTCTTTACCATGGTGGGCTATCCCTCCGAGGTCGAGGAGCTCTACCTGGCGGGCGACGGTCTGCTCGCGTGCACCAAGCCGGGCGCGGTGCTGATCGACCTCACTACGAGCTCGCCCGAGCTCGCCCGTGACATTGCCGAGGCCGCCCAGGTCTCCGGTCGCATGGCGTTTGACTGCCCCGTCACCGGCGGCGAGTCGGGTGCTATCGCCGGCACGCTCACGGCTATCGTGGGCGCTACCGAGAACGACATCGCGCCGGTCCGCGACATCCTTGCCACCTTTGCGGCCAACATCTGCTGCTTCGATGGCGCCGGTAAGGGCCAGGCTGCCAAGCTTGCCAACCAGGTGTCGCTGGGCGCCTGCATGGTCGGCATGGCAGACGCCATGGCGTTTGCCGAGCTGAGCGGCCTCGATCTGGAGAAGACCCGTCAGATGATCCTGGGCGGTACCGGCAAGTCCGGCGCCATGGAGAGCCTGGCGCCCAAGGCGCTCGACGGCGACTACAAGCCCGGCTTTATGGTTGAGCACTTCATCAAGGACCTGCGCCTGGCGCTCGCTTACGCCGACGATCGCGAGCTCGCGCTGCCCGGTGCCGACGTGGCCTTTACGCTCTACGACATGCTCGACGCCATCGGTGGTGCCAAGCTGGGTACCCAGGCCGTCACGGTCCTCTATAAGGAGGAGGCCGACGCCATCGCCGCCGGTTTGGACTGGTCGCAGTATCGTCCCGAGGAGCATGGTGCTCACGAGGAAGGCTGCGGTTGCGGCGAGCATGGCGACGATCACGAGTGCGGTTGTGGCCACCACCACGGTGAGGACCACGAGTGCTGCGGCGGCCACGGCCATGATGACGGCCACGAGTGCTGCTGCGGCCACCATCACGGGGAGTAGCGCCCATGAGCTGGACGTTCGTGGTGCTTGCGCTGGTGCTCTTTCTCTTTGCGATCTACATCGGCTTTTTGTGCGGCCAGTGGGCGTGCGAAAAACGCGTCATCACCAAGCGCGACTACTGGATTGCCAACTTTGCGGGAGCGGCGGCAGTCGTTCTACTGACCTGGGTGTTTTCGCTGTTCCCGCTGGTGCAGTTTGCGCCGATCGGCTGGCTCGGCGGCTTTATCGCCGGCCTTAAGATGAGCTTTGGCGAGTCCGTCGGTCCGTGGCGCAAGCACGACGAGGTCTTTAACGTCAACAAGGCACACCGCGCCGCCGCCGACGCGGGCGATGCCGAGGAACGCCGCCGCGCGCGTCGCAATGGCGCGGCCGACCGACAGCTCATCTCGGTCACCGATGACAGCAAGGGTGCTGGCAAGCACGCTAAGAAATAGTAAGAAGAGGTAACTATGGCAGAAAACAAAGACGAACAGCTCACCGACGAGGAGCTGGCACAGCTTCAGCTGGCAGAGGAGAACGAGAACGCCGTCGACCGTCTGGTCAAGGAACTCGGCTGCCCCACGCGCCGCATCCGCCAGTTTGCCGCTCGTGTGCTGCACCTGCTTGCCGAGCGCGATCCGCAGCGCGTCGCGCCCTGCGTGCCCGCGCTGATCGAGGCGCTCGACCGCCCCGAGGCGCAGACCCGCTGGGAGGCCCTCGATGCCCTGACGGCGCTCGCTACCACCTGCCCCGAGCAGCTGGGCGATGCCTTTGAGGGCGCCGAGACTGCACTGTTCGACGAGATCTCCTCCACGCTGCGCTATGCCGCCTTCCGCCTGCTGTGCGTGTGGGGTGCCACGAGCGTCGAGCGTTCGCGCGAGGCTTGGCCCATCCTGGACGAGGCCATCCAGTGCTACCACGGCGACCTCGAGTATCGCGACATGCTCGGTTGCCTGTACGAGTTTTGCCAGGGCGAGATCGACGCCGAGGTTGCCGAGAAGCTTGCGCTGCGCCTTAAGTTCGATGCCGAGAACGGTAAGGGCAGCTATCTCAAGGCCCGTTCGAGCGAGATTTGCGAAATGCTTGTTAAACGTTTTGGCCTGGATCTCTCCAAAAAGAAGAAGCGTGCTAGCGTTAAAAAATCTGACGACGCCGAAGACGAGGAGTAACAGATTATGGCGCACGATGTAGTCCTGATTCCCGGTGACGGTATCGGTCCCGAGATTACGCAGGCCATGCGCCGCGTGGTCGAGGCCGCCGGTGTCCAGATCAATTGGAACGTCCAGGAGGCCGGTGCCGGCGTTATGGACGAGTTTGGCACGCCGCTGCCCCAGCACGTGCTCGATGCGGTCGCCGAGACCAAGGTTGCCATCAAGGGCCCCATCACCACGCCGGTCGGCACGGGTTTCCGCAGCGTCAACGTGGCCCTGCGCAAGCACTTCGACCTGTACGCCTGCGTGCGACCCTGCCTGTCGCAGCCGGGCGACGGCTCGCGCTTCCGCGACGTTGATCTGGTTATCGTGCGCGAGAACACCGAGGATCTCTACGCCGGCATCGAGTTCGATGAGGGCGCTGCCGAGGTCGAGGAGCTCTCGCAGCTCGTTGAGCGTTCGGGCCAAAAGACCTTCGCCGCCGATTCCGCGATCTCGATCAAGCCGATCTCCATCGCCAAGAGCCGCCGCATTGTGGAGTATGCCTTTGAGTATGCCCGCCGCTGCGGCCGCAAAAAGGTGACGGCCGTGCATAAGGCCAACATCATGAAGGCGACCGATGGCCTGTTCCTGCGCGTTGCGCGCGAGGTGGCCGCCAACTATCCCGATATCGAGTTCAACGACAAGATTGTCGACGCCACCTGCATGGGCCTGGTCCAGAACCCCAACGACTTCGATGTCCTGGTGCTGCCCAACCTGTACGGTGACATCGTGAGCGACCTGTGCGCCGGTCTGGTAGGTGGACTGGGTATGGCTCCGGGTTCCAACATCGGTGCCGACTGCGCCATCTTCGAGGCGACGCACGGCTCCGCGCCCGATATCGCTGACCAGGATATCGCCAACCCCACGGCCGAGATTCTGTCTGCGGCTATGATGCTCGATCACCTGGGCGAGAACGACGCGGCCAATCGCATTCGCGCCGCCGTTTCTGCCACGCTCGACGAGGGCGAGCAGGTTACCGGCGACGTTCGTCGTGCCCAGACCGGCTCCGTTGAGGGCGCTGTGGGCACGCAGGCTTTTGCCGATGCCGTTATCGCGCACCTGGCCTAAGGCATGCAGACTGCAAACGCCTAAATAGTACTTAAGTGTTTGCGTATAACCTAAGAATCAATACGCCCGGCGCTCTGTCGGGCGTATTCTATTGCGGACTATGTTTCCTAACAAGGAGTAACTGATATGGGTCTGATTCAAAAGAAGGACGAGAAGGACGAGATCGACGGCATCCAGATCATCGAGCGCGGCGAAGGCCCCGACGGTGACGAGGAGGAGAAGATCGATCTGGTCGCCGGTACGTCTGCCGAGCACATTGCTGCCGGTACGACGGCCGAGGAGGAGGACGCCCGCCTGGAGGCAAAGATCGCCGCGGACGCCGCCGACGAGAACCTCATGCCCGAGGAGCAAGACGAGGACGACGACTCCGACGCGGGCGACCATGCATCCAAGCACAAGAAGACGATGATTGCCGCCTTTGTGGTCGCTATCGTAATCGCTGCTGTGGTCGGCTTCTTTATCGGCAACGGTGGTTTTGGCGGCAAGGGTGTCGGCTCGGCGACCCTCACCGAGGATCAGCTCGATTCGACCGTGGCAAGCTACAGCTACAACGGCAAGAAGAGCGACATCACCGCGCGCGAGGCCATTGAGAGCCAGTACAGCCTCGACACCGTCAAGGATGGCGATGGCAACTACACCGCTCCCTCTGCCGACGTCATCCTGTCCTACGTGCGCAACAAGATTCTGCTCGATGCTGCCGAGGACGAGGGCATCACCGTCTCTTCTAAGGAGATGAAGAAGTACGCTGAGGATTCCATCGGCACCTCCGACTACAAGACCATGGCCACGCAGTACGGCGTGTCCAAGGACCAGGCCAAGCAGATCGTCCGTCAGTCCGCTACGCTGCAGAAGCTCTACAAGAAGAAGGTGGGCGACAGCTCCGCAAGCATGCCGACTGCTCCGACCGAGCCTTCTGACGGCAACGAGGAGACCGCGAGCAAGGACTACGCCGATTACATCATCAACCTTGCCGGCGACGAGTGGGATAGCGAAAAGGGTACCTGGAAGGACGCCGATAGCACCTATGCCAAGGCCTTTGCCGATGACGCCTTTACGGCCGATAGCGCCACCTACAAGCAGGCCATGACCGCCTATTACACCGCCTACCAGCAGTATTCCTCGCAGGCTTCGAGCGCCAGCTCCAAGTGGACCGAGTATGCTAACGGCCTCTATGCCAAGGCCAATATCAGCATCTACGGCCTGTTTGCGTAAAGATTGCCTGCACTACTGCGCGCTAACCGATCTACCTGATTGAGCCCGCTAGAACGGACAACGTTCTAGCGGGCTATTTGCGTTGAGAGCGTGATCGGCAGTTTAATTATGGCTATTCATCTTTAAGCCCAAAAAGGCTATCGGCTTCATCGTCGGATATATATTCCAGTACATCGCCCGGTTGGCAGTCGAGTGCCCGGCATATCGCATCAAGAGTTGAAAAGCGCACGGCAGAAACCTTGCCCGTCTTGATGCGCGACATATTGACCTGGGAGATGCCCACACGTTCCGCAAGCTCTTTGGATGAGATCTTGCGTTCGGCGAGCATGCGGTCAAGCCGCAGAATAATCATGGATCCCCCTAGAGCAACTCGTCATCTTGTTTTTGCAGGATATACCCGTAGCGGAAGATGCTAGCAATCAGGCAAATAATCAGGCCTGCAAAGAGCATGGAGGGCTCGAATAACGGGCCGACGAACGCATCCGTAAAGCTGCCGCCAAATCCTGAGAGTATCATTCCCGTGATAACGGCACCAAGAAGCCTCACGGCAACGCCGCCGATAAGGAATAAATGTCCTACTCGACGAAGTGTCTGGTTACATTCAAGGTCAAATGGCCTGCCTTCCTTTTCAATGTTGAAGAAAAGCCTGCGCACGCTTATCGCGATGGTAAGCGCGAGACATGTCATCAAAAGGCTCCCTATGGCAGTGTGACCATCGTGTGCGACGAGCATAAGTGGGGCCTGCGCATCGGTACCGACGATAGCAAGGCACGGCCCTTCGCCGGCTTGAAGTTCTACGGATTGGAGACACGAGCCTTGGGAGAGGCCAGGCAATATGAGTAGAAGGTCAATCGCAATGACTGCGAGGAGCCCCAGAGCGAGCGCGGTGGTAATGCAGATCGTGGCCCATTTGCAGATGCGAGCGAGCTTCCTCAGTTTGGCTACCGTCTGTTCGCGGCTGATGGTTTCATTCGATATAGATGCGTTTCGATGGACCATAACCCCTCCAATCGGCGTTTTGGATGATACTTGTATCATATCAGAATTAACGATAAACGATAAATAATTACGGATACTGAGTAAGTGATGATTGAAAACGATTGGCGTGAGCTATTAGCTCATTTTGGATGCCGGAGTTTGGCGCGCGGGGGATGAGGACAAATGCCAAAAATTCCTGTGATCGCGCAAGCGCTCCATCGGGTTCCCCTAATTCATATGGGAAAACAGCTGCAAACGATTACAAGTAACCGGTGAACGGTCGAAAACTACCGTTCACCGATAATCTCAAAACTGGTTCTAACTGGTATTAAGTCAAAAAGACCAATTCACATATCTTCACAATGACCTGCATTTTTTCTACACGCTATTTTTAGCCGCCCTGCGTTGTTTAGACACCGGGAAAGATCCGTTCTTTTGCCAAAGCGTTTCGAAACGGTTTCAAAACCGCAGGTAGAAGTATTAACGAGCGGTAAACGGTCGATTTATCACCGTGAGCGGTGCAAAAACGTTTTATCGTATGAATCAACGAAAGCGACCTCTTCTGGGGTGATATAGTGACAACAACACGTCACGTGGTTACTACCAGTTTAGAAACCACTGGTCTTCAAAGAACGCTTTCTAAGAAGCTTTAAGGGCGAGCGCCCGCTGGCTTCCGAAAATCATCGGACTCAGATCGTACACACCTTCGGAAGGGAAATTTGAATGGTTGGCTTTATTCTTACCGGTCATGGACAGTTCGCACCCGGCCTTGCAAGCGCTATCGCTATGGTTGCCGGCGACCAGCCTGCTTTTACCGTCGTTCCTTTTGAGGGCGACCAGGCCGCATCCTACGGTGAGGATCTCCGCGCCGCTATTACCGCCATGCGCGAGGAGTGCGATGGCGTGCTCGTCTTTACCGACTTGCTCGGTGGTACCCCGTTCAACCAGTCGATGATGATTGCCCAGGATGTCGACAACGTCGAGGTTCTGACTGGCACCAACCTTCCCATGGTTATTGAGCTTCTGTTCCTCCGCGGCAATGCCACGCTCGCCGAGCTTGGCGAGCAGGCCGTGACCGTTGGCCAGACGGGCATCACCGCCCAGACGGTCGCATCCGTTGCCGGCTCCGAGGAAGAGGATATCTTCGGCGACGAGGACGGCATCTAATGGCCGATTTCGGAGCCAACGTCCTGAGCTCCTCGGTCGCCCTTTTAGGCCTGCTTGTCATCATGGGCTTGATTTACACCATCTGGTCGCAAATCAACATGAAGAAGAAGCAGAAGTACTTCAAGGAGCTGCACACCGAGCTCAAGCCGGGTCAGGAGGTTCTTTTCGCCGGCGGTATCTACGGAACCGTCAAAGGCATCGAAGGCGAGAAGGTCCAGATCAAAGTCCGATCCGGAGCCGTCGTAGATGTTTCGCGTTACGCGATTCAGGAGATCAAGTAACTGTCGTCAGCAAATATCGAAAGGAAGCTGATCAACATGGCAGAACCCAACATTCTTCTTACCCGCATCGATAACCGACTGGTTCATGGTCAGGTTGCCACCCAGTGGAACTCCACTCTGGGCTCCAACCTCATCCTCGTCGCCAACGACGACGTGGCGTCCAACACCATGCGCCAGAACCTCATGAAGATGGCCGCTCCCGCCGGCGTCGCTACGCGTTTCTTCTCCCTGCAGAAGACCATCGACGTCATTGGCAAGGCGAGCCCGCGCCAGAAGATCTTCATCGTGGCCGAAACACCGGAAGACGTGCTTACGCTCGTCAAGGGCGGTGTGCCTATAAAGAAGGTAAACATCGGCAACATGCACATGTCGGAAGGAAAGCGCCAAGTCGCCACCTCCGTCGCAGTTAACGACGAGGATGTCGCTGCGTTTAAAGAGCTGCAGGAATTGGGGGTGGAGTTGGAGATCAGGCGCGTTCCGAGCACGCCTGTTGAGGACACGAGCAAGCTCTTCTCGTAATCCTCGTGATCCACGTTGTCAGGAGTGAAACCCTGACGTTCTGTACGTGATATCCAAAGTGCGTACATTCATTTTGAAAGGAGGAGCAAGATGGAATACTCGATCATCCAGATCGCTCTGGTCTTCGTTGTTACGTTCATCGCGGCAATCGACCAGTTTGATTTCCTCGAGTCTCTCTATCAGCCCATCGTCACCGGCGCCGTCATCGGTCTTATCCTTGGCGACCTCAACACCGGTCTTCTCGTGGGTGGTACCTATCAGCTCATGACGATCGGCAACATGCCGATCGGAGGCGCTCAGCCGCCTAACGCCGTCATCGGCGGCATCATGGCAGCCATTCTCGCTATCGCCACGGGCCTCGAGCCCAACGCGGCAGTCGGCCTCGCTATTCCGTTCGCTCTGCTTGGCCAGCTTGGCGTTACCCTGGTCTTCACGCTTATGTCCCCGCTTATGTCCACGGCCGATAACATGGCTCACAACGCGGACACCAAGGGCATCGAGCGCCTGAACTACTTCGCCATGGCTCTGCTCGGCCTGATCTTCGCTGTCGTCGTCACCCTGTTCTTCATCGCTGGCGCTACCATTGGTCAGACCATCGCTTCCGCCATCCCGACTTGGCTGCAGACCGGTCTGTCCGCTGCAGGCGGCATGATGCGCTTCGTCGGCTTCGCCGTCCTGCTCAAGGTTATGATGAACCGCGATATGTGGGGCTTCTTCCTCATGGGCTTTGGCCTCGCGCTCATCACCGTTGCCAACGATTCGCTGGCAACCCCTGCTCTGCTCATCCTCGCTCTCATCGGCTTCGGCATCGCTTTCTGGGACTTCCAGCAGCAGACCGAGCTGAAGGGTGCAGCTGTTTCTGACGGAGGTGACTTCGAAGATGGCATCTAATGAGTATGTGATCCCGGAGCACTACGAGGATCTCACTCCTGCTCCGCAGCTCGACCAGAAGACCCTCAACAAGATGGCTTGGCGCTCCTGCTTCCTGCAGGCCTCGTTCAACTACGAGCGTATGCAGGCCGCTGGCTGGCTCTACTCCATCATCCCCGGTCTGGAGAAGATCCACACCAACAAGAACGACCTCGCGGCTTCCATGAGCCACAACCTGGAGTTCTTCAACACCCACCCGTTCCTCGTCACCTTTGTTATGGGCATCGTGCTTTCGCTCGAGCAGAACAAGGTTGACATCCCCACGATCCGCGCCGTCCGCGTCGCCGCAATGGGCCCGCTCGGTGGTATCGGTGACGCCCTGTTCTGGCTGACGCTCGTGCCTATCACGGCCGGCATCACCTCCAACATGGCCATCAACGGCAACGCCGCTGCGCCGATCATCTTCCTGGTGATCTTCAACGCCGTTCAGTTCGCTCTGCGCTTCTGGCTCATGAACTGGTCCTACAAGCTTGGCACCAGCGCTATTGACGCTCTGACCGCCAACATGCAGGCCTTCACGCGTGCCGCTTCCATCATGGGCGTCTTCGTCGTCGGTTGCCTGGTCGTCACCATGGGTGGCACCCAGATCAACCTCCAGATCCCCAACGGCACCACCCGCGGCCTCTCCGCTACTACCGTGATTGTCTCCGAGAAGGAGGCCGAGAACTTCACCGGTATGGAGGGTATCGATACCGAGACCGCTGAGGCCGGTACCATCGCCATGACCGATAAGGACGGCAACGCCCTTACCGCTTCCGATGCCGACGGCAACGCTGTCGAGTGCGGCGTCACCGATCTGGGCAACGGCATGGAGTCCGTGACCTACGGCACCGTTACCGAGGATCCGGTCAACTTCTCTGTTGCCGACACCCTCAACACCATCGTCCCGAAGCTCGTCCCGCTTATGCTTACGCTGCTGCTTTACTACATGTTCGCTAAGCACAGCTGGACCCCGACCAAGGGCATTCTCCTGCTCTTCGTCCTTGGCATCCTGGGCGCTGGCCCGCTTGGTCTCTGGCCGAGCATCTGGTAAGGCTCTAGCTTGAGGGGTGTGTCCCTACGCGGCTCACACCCCGACCCCTTAAGCCATGTGTATGTTAAAAGCCGCGTGCTCGAAAGAGCGCGCGGCTTTTGTTTTCTTGATGATTCGGGTGTGGCAGACAGATAATGCTAAACACCCTGGGTAGTTAGCCGAATTCGAGCAAAAGGGAGGATAGGATGGCGATCGGAGCGCGTAAGCAACCGCTGTACGATCAGCTGGTCGATATTCTGACCGAAAAGATCGACCATGAATATCGCGCCGGTGACATGATTCCTTCCGAGCGCGAACTTTCGGAGCGCTATGGTCTCTCGCGTACTACGGTACGCCTGGCTCTGCAGGAACTGGAGCGTTTAGGACTGGTGGTTCGGCAGCACGGTCGCGGTACCTTTGTGACCGACCGTTCGGCAAAGGCAACCAATCTTATGCAGTCCTACAGCTTTACCGAGCAGATGCGCGCGATGGGTCGCGACCCCGAGACCACGATTCTCGAGTTTTGCGAGATGGAGGCCGATAAAAATCTGGCCGAGCATATGGGATTGCGTATCGGTGATCGCATTTTTAAGCTTAAGCGCCTTCGTTCTGCCGACAACATGCCCATGATGGTCGAACGCAGCTATCTACCAGTTCGTCAATTTTTGTCCCTAAAGCGACCGCTGCTGGAGCGTAAGCCGCTTTACGATGTGATTGAGCAAGACTTTCAGCAAAAGATACGCGTGGCCGAAGAGGAGTTCTATGCGAGCATAGCCCGTCCCACCGACGCCCACCTTTTGGGAATTGTCGAGGGCTCGCCTGTGCTCGATTTGGTCAGGACTACGTATAACGAGTCAAACGAGGTTGTGGAGTACACACTCTCGGTTGCTCGTGCCGATCAGTTTAAATACAAGGTTTACCACCAGCGTAGCGATTAGTGTCCGCATCGTTTCCATATGATGATTCTTTGCATTTAACTGGTTACTACCAGATAACCAACCGAAGTGTATAATTGCACGTCAGAGGATTACTTCTAGAGAGAGGTATTAAAAATGTTCGAGAAGAGTGTCGAGGAGCTCACCGAGCTCGGTGCCCAGATCACCACGGCCGAGATTGCTCAGCAGCCCGAGCTTTGGCGCGATACGCTCAACATCTATCGCGAGAACAAGGAGGCCATCGAGGCCTTCCTGGCCGAGGCTCGCGCTATGGGCGAGGGCCGTCTGTCCGTTGTCTTCACCGGTGCCGGTACGTCCGACTATGTTGGCGATACCTGCGCCCCGTACCTGCGTCACGCTGGCAACACTGATCTCTACGACTTTAAGCCCATCGCCACGACCGACATCGTGAGCGCCCCGCGCGACTTCCTGCGCGCCGAGGATCCCACGCTCGTGGTTTCCTTTGCCCGCTCTGGCAACAGCCCCGAGAGCCTTGCTGCCGTTGCCGTTGCCAAGGAGCTCGTCCACAACGTCAAGTTCCTCAACATCACTTGCGCTCCCGAGGGCAAGCTCGCCGTCGAGTCTGCCGATGATCCCAACGCGCTGACGCTGCTCATTCCGCGCGCCAACGACAAGGGCTTCGCCATGACCGGTTCTTATTCCTGCATGACCCTGCTCTCCACCCTTATTTTCGACACTGCCTCTGACGAGCAGAAGGCCGAGTGGGTCGAGACCATCGCCAAGATGGGCGAGGAGGTCATCTCCCGTGAGCCCGAGATCGCCGATTACCTGGCTGGCGACTTCAACCGCGTGACCTACTTGGGTTCTGGCTCCTTCGGTGGCCTTGCCCAGGAGAGTCAGCTCAAGATCCTTGAGCTCGCTCACGGTCTGGTCGCTACTTCCTACGACACCTCCATGGGCTATCGTCACGGACCTAAGTCCTTCGTCGACGATAAGACGCTCGTCTTCGTGTTCGTCAATAACGACGCCTACACCCGTCAGTACGACATCGACATCCTCAACGAGATCGGTGGCGACGAGATCGCTCAGCACACCATCGCCGTTCAGCAGGAAGGTGCCACCGTCTATGAGGGTGAGTCCTTCACCTTTAAGGGCTACGAGGCACTTCCCGAGGGCTACCTTGCTCTGCCGTTCGTGATGTTTGCCCAGGCTATCAGCTTGCTCAACTCCGTGCGCGTGGGCAACACACCCGATACGCCGAGCCCCACCGGCACGGTCAACCGCGTGGTTAAGGGCGTGACGATTCACCCCTTCACCGCTTAATCGCGTCCCCCTGTAAGGGCGCCCGTCCGCTCATAACGGCGGGCGGGCGCTTTTTGTTTTACGTGAGCTGGGTATAAGCATCACTAAAGTCAACTGCTTTAGAAGCAAGGAGTGCATATGAGCACGTACGCAATTAAGGCTGACAAGTTCTTCTTGCCGGCAGGCCCGCAACTGGGCGGCTATCTTATGGTCGAGGATGGCGTCTTTGGCGCCTGGCAGGCCGACGAGCCCTCTTGTGAGATTAAGGACTACACGGGATCGTGGATCGCACCGGGTATGGTCGATACTCACATCCATGGCTTCTACAACCACTCAACTACCGATAACGATCCCGAGGGCATCGATATCAGCTCGACCGAGCTCGCCCGTCGCGGCACCACCAGCTGGCTGCCCACGACGTTCACCGATGGCGTCGAGCAGATCAAGGACGCCTGCGCCGCCATCGCTCAGGCGGACGAGGGTCGCGGCCCCGACTTCTGCGGTGCTCGCATTCAGGGCATCTACCTGGAGGGCCCCTTCTTTACCATGAAGCACGTGGGCGCGCAGAACCCCGCTTACCTGATCGATCCCTCCGAGGAGGTCTTCGATCAGTGGCAGGAGGCTGCGGGTGGTCGCATCGTTAAGAGCGCCATGGCGGCCGAGCGCGACGGTGCCGCTGCTTATGCGGCCGCTCTGAACGCCAAGGGCGTGGTGACCAGCATCGGTCACTCCGACGCCACCTACGATGAGTGCATCGCCGCTATCAACGCCGGTGCCAGCTGCTTTACGCATACCTATAACGGTCAGCGCGGGCTGCATCACCGTGAGCCCGGTGTCGTGGGCGCTGCCATGTCCACGCCCGAGACCTACGCCGAGATCATCTGTGACGGCAAGCACGTTAACCCTGCCGCCATCAAGGCGCTGCTGCAGGCAAAGGGCTGGCAACACACGGTGCTCATCACTGACTGCCTGGGCTGCGGCGGCATGCCCGAGGGCAGCTACACCAGTGGTGGCATGGACGTCATCATGAAGGACAACCTGTGCTGGCTCGCTGACGGCAAGAGCATTGCCGGCTCGGTGCTCACGCTTGCCCAGGGCGTCAAGAACATCGTCGACTGGGGCATCGCCAGCGCCGATATCGCCATTCGCATGGCAACCGAGGTGCCGGCACGCTCCGCGCACATCGAGGATAAGTGCGGCAGCATCATGCCGGGTCGCGACGCCGACTTTGTCGTGTTCGACCATGAGCTCACCCTCGTCGAGACGTATGTTGGCGGCCAGAGCGTCGGCAACGCCTTTACCGAGTAACGATAGAAAAAGACGGCGGGCCCGAATCTGCTCGGACCCGCCGTATGGGTTAAACGCTCAAAAGCACCTTCACAGTTACAGCTTGTTAGCGATCTTCTTTGCCGTGCGCTTGACGCCGGCCACAAGACCTCCCGCAGGATGCTCCTTTTCGTAGGCTAGACGCTTCTCACGCTTGGCGTACTCTTCGACGATGATGTCGCCATACTCGTCTTCGATCTTGTCGAAGAAGTCGACGGCGCCCTTAATTTCCTCGGCGGTCGGGTGTCCCTTTTGGACACCGCCGGCGAGCTTGAACGGCCCCCACGTATCAAAGCCGGGGCAGCCGTAGACACCCATAAAGATGGCCTGCCTCATGCGGCAGATGCCATCGATATCCTTGCCGTACCACTTGTTTTTGCCACCGTAGGTCATAAGGCCAAACACCTTGTCCTGCGGCTGCAGCACGTTCGTGAGCACGCGTGCCATGTCCTTGTCGATCTCGGAGTAATAGATTCCCGTGGCGACACCGATCAGATGATATTCGTGCAGGTTGGGATACTCGTTTTTGCCAAGCGCCTTGACGTCGAGGGTATCGATCTCGGGGTGTGCCTCGACGATGGCGTCCACGAGCTTTTTCGTATTGCCGTGATGGCGCGAGGCGTAGAGGATGATGGTTCGCATAAGAAGGCCTTTCAGCTGTAATTGCATCAATGTCTGTATGGTACCCCGTTACATGGCTGGGATACCGGACGCGTCGATGAACGTGCGGGTTTGTCCTTTGGTCAGGGCCGAGACGGGTTCTTGCGAGCAAAAAAGCAGTTGTTCGAAAGGATGGGCAATGGAATACGCTCTCTCCAACGATTCGATTTCTATTAAGGTGTCCACGGCTGGTGGTTCGTTTACCTCGATCGAGGCCGGAGGTCGCGAGTATCTGTGGCAGGGCGATCCCGCCGTGTGGTCCGGCCAGGCACCGATTTGCTTCCCGATTTGCGGAGGCTTGCGCGACAACAGCGCCATGACGTTTGCCGGGCATCATGTAAAGCTCGCTCGCCACGGGTTTGCGCGCAAACAGGAGTGGAAGCTGCTGAGCCAGAGCGAGAACGAGCTGGCGATGTGCCTGGCTTCGGAGGATAACGCCGCGCTGCTGAGCGATTATCCGTACCCGTTTAAGCTTGTCGCTCGTTATACGCTTGAGGGGGATGCCGTTCGCGTCTCCTATGAGGTGACCAACGAGGGGACTGAGGACATGCCGTTCTTTATCGGCGGTCATCCCGGCTTTAGGTGTCCGCTCGATGAGGGCGAGGCCTATACGGACTACGAGTTGCGCTTTGAGAAAGACGAGGCTGCGGAGCTCTGCACCGCCGTTCCCTCGACTGGATTGATTGACGTGGCAAACCGCTCCAAGAACCCCATGGTGGAAAAGACGCTGCCCCTGTCGCACGAGCTCTTCGATTTTGCGGAGACCATCTTTGACGTGCTCGAGAGCCGTCAGGTCACGCTTTCCAAAAAGGGCGAGGACAAGGGCGTCCGCCTGAGCTTTGAGGGCTTCCCATATCTCATTGTGTGGAGCAAGCCCGAGGGCGATTTTGTGGCGGTTGAGCCTTGGGGCGGTCTCTCGACCTGCTCCGATGAGGACGACGTGCTTGAGCATAAGCGCGGCTGCCTTGTCGCCAAGCCCAAGGAGACCGTCGTTCGCTCGTTCACGATTGAGATTCTGTAATTCCGTTTTGTCGACTCGTATCGCGAGGCACAAGGAGCCTGCGAGATAAGGAGCTAAAAATGATCCTCACCGTTACGATGAACCCGTCTGTCGATACGCGCTATCAGCTCGATGAGCTCATTATCGACGACGTCAACCGCGTGACGCCCGAAAAGACCGCCGGCGGCAAGGGCCTCAACGTGGCCCGCGTGCTGGGTCAGCTGGGCGACGACGTTGTGGCAACCGGTCTGCTCGGCGGCCACATGGGCGCCTACATGGCTGAGCTCATGGACGCCAACGGTATTAACAACGACTTTGTGCCCATCAAGGGCGAGACTCGAATTTGCCTCAACATTCTCCACGCTGGCAACCAGACCGAGCTGCTCGAGAGCGGCCCGACAATTGCCCCCGAGGAGCTCGATGCCTTTACCGCCAAGTTTACCGAGCTTGCAGGTAAGGCCGACGTCGTCACCATCTCGGGTTCGCTGCCCCGCGGCGTCGAGGCGGACTACTACGCCAAGATCACGGGCATTGCCGAGAACGCCGGAGCCAAGGTGCTGCTCGATACCTCGGGTGCCTCGCTCGAGGCTGCGCTCAAGTCCGAGGTTAAGCCCGAGCTGGTCAAGCCTAACCTGACCGAGATCAACGGCCTTCTGGGCACGAGCTTTACCACCGACGATGTGGACGAGCTCCGCGCCGCGCTCGCTTCTGACGCCCGCTTCTCCGATATCCCCTGGGTCGTCGTGTCCATGGGCGCTGCCGGCTCCGTTGGCTTCCACAATGGCCGTGCGTTCCGCGCAAAGACGCCCGATATCCCTGCCGTTAACGCAACGGGCTCTGGTGACTCCACTATCGCAGGCTTCGCGCATGCCATCGCTGCTGGCGCAGACGACGAGACGGTGCTGCGAACCGCCAACACTTGCGGCAAGCTCAACGCCATGGATCCTATGACCGGCCATCTGGTCATGGACCGTTGGGACGAGGTCTACAACGGCGTTGTCGTGACCGAGCTGTAAGGGCTTGGGCGTCGGTCCCGGCATCGCTTGCTAGCTCATGTCGACGACAAGTGCGATAGCATTATGTCGGGGCGCGACGCCGACGTTGTCGTGTTCAATCCCGACCTTACCCTGGTCGAGACGTATGTGGGCGGCAACAGCGTCGGTAACGCGTTTATCGAGTAGCCGCCAAAGAAACGATCCGAGAGGGGATTTAGATGATTTACGGTGCATTGGGCGATATCGAGGAATACCGCGGAATGCTCAAGGGCCTCGATGTGCTGATTGACTGGCTCGAGGAGAACGATCCGGCGCAGCTCGAGGTCGGCAGCCATCCGATTCTGGGCGACAAGGTCTATGCGAACGTCATGGCTCCCACGACGCGTCCCGAGGCCGAGGCTCACTATGAGACGCATCAGCGCTATCACGACCTGCAGATCGATGTCGAGGGTCGCGAGGCCTTTAAGGTCGCTACGGGCAGCTTGACGCTGGTCCAGGAGTTTGACGAGAAGGACGACTACGATCTGGTCGATTCCGACGCCTCGATCGCCGGCGATCTTGCTGACGATAAGTTTGCACTGTTCGTTGCCGGCGAGCCTCATATGCCCACGCTCGAGTTCCCGGACGATGGCGCGCAGCCGGTCAAGAAGATCTGCTTTAAGCTGCTTGCAGATGCTTACTGGGAGGAGTAGCGAGCTGCTCGGCTGAGCTGTCCATGTTACGAGCGTTATCCCTTGGGGGAGCGCGCTTGGGCCCCGCTGATCGCGGTTCCTTTTGGGATTGCGGTTGGCGGGGCTTGTTGTTGAGTGGGGAGTTGCCGGCGGCGATGTGCTTGCATTGGCGGATGTGCGCTCGAAATCGGCAACAAAAAAGCCGCCCGAAGGCGGCTATCTTGTGCAATGGAGCCAGCGACCGGGCTCGAACCGGTGACCCCCGCTTTACGAGAGCGGTGCTCTACCAACTGAGCTACGCTGGCGGCCATATGATGACGCAACTGAGGCGTCAACGGCTGTTTATGATACGGGACATCGCACATCCGCGCAAGTGTTCTGACGGCTTTTCTCACTTTAAATGCACTAATATTGGAGACGCGATGTCTTGCTCTTACGGGTCTCAAACAGAATGGGGTGGCGATGGCTCAACCCAAGATTCTTCTCACACGCATCGACGACCGGTTTATTTGCGGGCAAGACATTGAGCTGTGGAACGAGGCGACTGGTTCCAACCTTGTCCTAATCGTCAACGATGAGATCGCGGCGGATTCGCGCCAATGGGCACCCATGAGGGTGGCGGCGCCAGAAGGCGTTTGGACACGGTTTTTCTCGGTGCAAAGGACCATCGATATCATTCATACCGCAACGCCGCGCCAATGGATCCTTATCATGGTGGCCTCACCCGCCGATGCGCTTGCGTTGGTTAAGGGCGGCGTGCCCATCACCAAGATCAGCATTGGCCATATGCGGGCAGGGGAGGGCAAACGCTCTGTAACGCCTGCGGTCGCCATAGACGATGCGGACATCGCTGCCCTCAAAGAGCTGCAAAAGCTCGGCATAGAACTAGAAATCCGCTATCTCCCCAGCTCCAATCCCGACCCCATCCAACGAGTCATTGGGGACGTTCTTAAATGACTAGTCAAACGGGACACCCTTGGCACTTGGGGACGTTCCTTATGTGCCGGCCTTTTAGGAACGTCCCCAAGTGTCGGCAGATTGGGACACTCCTTCTCGCCAAACGTTAAAGACTGTCCCCAACGACTAGTCATTTAAGAACGTCCCCAATGACTAGGCAGCAAAACGCCCGTCGGCGGTGTGCCGGCGGGCGTTGCTGTACGGTATGTCACGTTGTGGGCTTAGTGCCTCATAAAGTGGTATTCGATCATATTGCTGTAGGGGTGACCCGGGCCCACGATGCCCTGCGGGAACAGCGGCTGGTGCGGCGTGTCGGGGTACATCTCTGCCTCGAGGGCAAAGCCGGCGCCCCAGCCATAGTTGGCATCGTCCTTGGCGTGCTCGTCGCCCAGCCAGTTGCCGGTGTAGAGCTGCACGCCCGGTGCGGTGGTGTAGTAGTCCAGCTCGCGACCGGTCCACATCTCCTCGACATGCAGGGCGCGGCGCAGGTTGCGACCGTACTGATAGTCATCGATGCACAGGCAGTGGTCGTAGCCGCGTGCCTGCTTAATCTGTGGATCGTCGGCCTCCATGCCAGGCGCGACGGGGCGCAGCTCACGGAAGTCAAACGGCGTGCCCTCGACCGGAGCAATCTCGCCGGTGGGGATGTTCTGCTCGTTGATGGGCAGGTAGTGGGCAGCGTTAGCAACAAAGAAGTGCTCACAGTCCATGCCGGCGTTGTGACCGGCAAGGTTAAAGTACGTGTGGTTGGTCATGGACACGTACGTGGCGCGGTCGCTCTCACAGCCATATTCGATACGGAAGCAGCCGGTGCGCGTCACGGTAAACACGGCCGTAAAGGTGCGGTTGCCGGGAAGGCCCAGCTCACCGTTCTCAAGCGAGGTGGTCATGCGCACGGCATTGTGGACCTCGTCGAGCTCAACGTCCCATACGCGCTTGTGCAGACCATGTTCAAGATCGCTGTGCAGGTTGTTGGTGCCCTCGTTGGCGGGCATATGCCAGTCCGTGCCGGTGATGGTGATCGTGGCACCTGCAGTGCGGTTGGCCACAGGTCCGATGGTCGCGCCAAAGCAGGCGGGGTTGTCAAAGTAATCCTCGAGCCTATCGAAGCCCAGCACCACATCGCGCACGTTGCCGGGGATGTCGGGCACGTCGATGCCCAACACGGTGGCGCCATAGTCCATAATGCGAACGCAGATCTCGGGCCCGTTGAGGGTGTAACGATGAACGGGGGTACCGCACGGCGCGGTGCCGAAAAGCTCGGAAGTGATCATTTGGTTCCTAACATCGAGGTATTTCCGACAAACTGTAGCGCGAACAGGCAAGATTATCACTACACCCCACTAAAGCAGGGGGTATTTTTCTCAAAAAAGTGATGATTGGAGCTGTGTGGGCGTTCATTTCTGACGCGCGCGAGTCTGATACAATTTGTTCGTTATTGTTTGAATTGACGTGAGCGTGGAACAGCGAGGACTCATCGTGATTAAAGCGGAGCGACAGGATAAGGTTCGGCAGCTGCTCGAGGAACAGGGAACGGTCTCGGTCAAGGAGATTTCGGATGCGTTAGGTGTCTCGGATATGACGATCCGCCGTGACCTTGAGGAGCTTGCGAGCCTGGGCGAGATCGAGCGCGTGCACGGCGGAGCCCGCAGTGCGCAGGGCCGTCCACACGCTATGCTGCGCCATGAGTATTCGCACAGCGAAAAGCGCACGAAGCATGCCGAGGAAAAGTTGCAGATTGCGCGCCGTTCTGTGGAGCTTATCGAGGAAGGCTCGACCATCTTTTTGGGCACGGGCACCACGGTTGAGCAGATGGCCTCGATGCTGCCGGCGTTTCGCCTGCGCATTGTGACCAATTCGCTTTCGGTGTTTAACCTGCTCGAGGCGCGTGAAGACTGCGAACTGTGCCTGGTGGGCGGCGTGTACCGCCGCCGCACTGCCGCTTTTGTGGGCCCCACGGCCGAGGACACCTTGCGCGCACTGGGGATTGACACAGCCTTTATCGGCGCAAACGGCATTTTGGACGGCGACGTGTCTACGTCTAACATGGAAGAGGGCCGCATCCAGCAGCTCGCCTTTAGCAAGGCCGACTCGCGCTATCTGATTGCCGATTCCAGCAAGATTGGCAAGCGCGACTTCTATACCTTCTGCCGTCTGGACAGCCTGGACGCCGTGGTGTGCGAGCCGGGCATCGCCGCCGAAGATCGTGCCGCCATCGAGGAGCATACGCAGGTCATTTGCTAGCTAGCGCTACGGGATTGCCAACGGGCGATGCGGGAGGACTTTTACCTCCCGTCATTGTGGAAACCAGTGCGTCAGCGCTACGCGATATGACGCGCAAATAAGGACTCCACTATCAAATCGTCTCAACCTGTAACAGGTAGGGGTGAAACCACCAACCAGATGTTACAGATTGAGACAATTCGGCGGGGCCTACCTTGTTTGTCTCGATCTGTAACGGTTAGGACTTAAAAACTCGGCTACGTGTTACAGATCGAGACAAAAGAAAAAGAACATTAGGACTTGAAAATAAAGTTTTGATAAGGGATTCGCCCAGTTAAGACGGTGCGGCAGACAATTGAAATTAGTTTACCTCCGGAGTCGTAAGCATAATGAGTTAGTTCGATGACCGGAAGTTTTGCAACACCATAATTACTGGCTTCGGAATCGCTAAGCTGACGTGCTCTATAGCTTTCCCTAACAGATTGGATAGACTTGGACAAGTCGTCCATGATTCTGCTAAATGCCTGAAAATCTAACTGGTTATTCGGAACGCGCGACTTTGAAATGAAGAACGTATCAGCGCCTATGAAACTGCCTTCAAGTTCGTAGGTCAATTCAAGACGCTGAATTTCATCGCGACTTTGACATCCAAATTGTTGGAGCATCATTACGGAAATTGGACGACCTAATGTGAGGCCGCCGAAATGTTTGGTGATGGCATCCGGATCAACGCCATCGCAATGGCTTGCAAAGTCAAAGTCTAAAAGTGAATTGAGCTCGCTAACGTGTTTAGGTGCAACAAACGATCCCTTACCTTGGATTCGATAGATACTTCCACGACGCTCCAGCTCACTCATGGCAAGTCGGACGGTTGTTCTGCTTACGGCGTATTCGTCGCAGAGTTCCATTTCTGTTGGAAGTTTATCGTCTGCTTGATATTCATCGACGATCTGCTTGAGCAGCGCGTCGGTGAGCTGTAAATAGAGTGGCCGTTTTTCGTGTGTATCGAGCATTAGAGCCTCAGTTTGCATGTTGGTTATACCTGATGGTTGCCTCAGTCGGGATGTTACGTGGGCAAGGTAACCTTAACGTATCACAGAGCGGCTCAGCATGACGATCTGATGCCTGTATCCACGAAGGGCTTGTCCGAGTGTGAAGATATTCTGGGGCAGGCAAATACCGTTCATGGAGTCCCCGATATGTTGGAGGTCAGCGCCGGCTGCTTTTGCTGCAAGGCCTATTTTCTTAATGGTCTCGCTGTCGCAGGAGTCTTGACTCGTCCCGTTCGCCGCCATGACGAGAACCTTCTCTTCAATTGACTTGCCTACGTTGTGGGATCGTACAAAGTCTACGATGGCGCGCAGGTCTGCTTCTTGGAAGCAAGGGACGGTGTAGGGGGCTGGCACGAGAAGGATATCGACGCCGAGGTCAACAAACTTGCGCGCAATTTCGAGCGTCATGACAGGTTCCGCAACGCCCGCTCCATGCATTTTTCCGGCTATGACCAGGCCATTGAAATGCTCTTTGGAGAGTTTAATCGAATGGGCGATTGCATCGTTGGAGACGCCGGTTCCAGGGTTGCCCGTCAGGCAGATAAAATCAAATCCGAGTTCGTTAGCCTTTTCTAAGGTCTTGGGAGAGACGCGACGACCCATGGGGATTTCCGTTCGGGATTCAGACATCTCTGCCTCGTTATCAACTGGCTCCAGATTGACGCCAATGGGCCTTCCGCATGCTCGCTTCACCCAAGTGACCGGGTTTTCATTGAGATCATCTGGAATACCGGCAATAACTGGATCGAACACATCGAGCGCGTTAAACAGAAGCAGGTCGGCACCTGCGGCACGTTCGATTTCTGCATTAGTAACGCCGCCGAGAAATTGGGAAGAGGGTACGTTTTCCGCCATGATGGTACGTCCCTCGGAAGCCAGAATTGCCTGTTTTAGATCCATGGGTGACGTGGCGGCAAAATCGGATGCGGACATGTTCAGTAATCGTTTGGGCATTGTTACTTCCTTTGACTAGAACGACAGGCTTGTGACATTGTCTCTAATATTGTTACAACAATATATTCAATATGTTATATCCAATCGGTGAACGGTTGCAAACTTATTGTACTGCTCGGAAAAAATAGCCTTTAGCTGGGAAAACATTATATTAATCAACTACCGTTCACCGAATAAGTATTTGAATTCTTGACATATCGACAAAGCGGAAAAAGAATTGGTTATGACAAATCGCGCAAATGATATTACATTTCGCACAAGAACGTATTCACTTACATAAGTGGATACAAGCGGGGACGACGACGGTTGAGTCCGGATAAATCGTTGTGTGCCCGGGAATCATGAAAGGATGTGTTATGGACGCTATCGTCAAATTCCTTGAAAAACACCAGCCCCTCTTCGACAAAATCTCGAGGAACATTTATCTGGTGGCGATTAAGGATGGCTTTCTCTCGAATATGCCAATTGTGCTGTTCTCGAGCCTGTTCCTTCTTCTTTCGACGCTCCCTGCCTATGTAGGCATCACGCTTCCGTCTGAGGTGCTGGATTTCTTCAATAAAATCTATGCATATACCATGGGACTTCTTGGCATTATGGTGGCCGGCACCACGGCGAGCTCACTTGCCATGTCGATGAACCGTCGCATGCCTTCGGGTAAATCTCTCAACCCCACCTCGTGCATGGTTTGTGCCATGTGCGGCATGCTCTTGCTATCGGTGACGAACGATGTTGTCTCGATTGGCGGAGCAGATACATCTGTTTTTGAAACCGGCTATATGGGAACCAAGGGTTTTCTCGCTGCGTTCGTAGCCGCATTCTTGACCGTTAATATCTATAAGGTGTGCATTAGCCATAATGTGACGATCAAGCTCCCCAAAGAGGTCCCTGGCTCTATTGCGCAGAGTTTTCGCGATATCTTTGCATTTGGGTTTTCGATCCTTGCGTGCGCTTTTATCGATCTTGCGAGCCGCAAGCTGCTTGCTGTGCCGTTCGCCAATTTGGTATCCGCTCTCATCTCGCCGCTGTTCTCCGCGGTTGACACCTATCCTGGCATGGCGCTTATCGAAGGCGCGGTCGCACTTTTCCAATTTATGGGTATCCACGGTGCTTCGGTTGTCATGAGTCCGATCAATGCTGCGCTCTACGGCAATACCGTTACCAATCTTGAGGTTTTCCAAGCAGGTGGACACCCGTCAATTGCTCTCACGCAGGACTTTACAAGCTTCATCGGCGGTCTGGGCGGTTCTGGCTGCACGTTCATCGTTCCTATTATCCTGATCATGTTTATGCGCTCCAAGCAGCTTAAAGCCATGGGCAAGGCATCGATTATCCCGGTGATTTTTGGAGTTAACGAGCCCGTTATCTTCGGTATGCCGATTGTTCTCAATCCCTATATGTTCGTGCCCTTCCTAGTGGCTCCTATGGTCAACGCCATTATCGGTAAATTTTTCATTGACGTCATTGGAATGAACGCCCCCATGTATACCATGCCGTGGGCGCTTCCCGGCCCAATCGGTGCATTCCTCACCACGGGTCTCGATCTGCGTTCTCTCGTATTGATGGCAGTGCTGTTGGTCGTTGACTTTGTGATTTACTATCCGTTCTGCAAGGCGTATGACCATCAGCTTTGTTTGGAAGAGTCTGCAAAGGAGACTGCAGGAACCTCGGATGCAGATGCTATTGCCGCACAGGAAAATGTCGCAAAAGCTCTCGAGGCGGTAAAGGACAAGGCGGAGCAGATTCGCGTGCTTGTGCTTTGCCAGGGTGCTGGCACTTCGACTCTCTTGGCAAATGCTCTTCGCGAAGGTGCCGCTGCTAAGGGTATCGATCTGGTTTCTCAGTCCGGTGCGTACGGAAGCCACTATGAGACGATGGATCAGTACAACGTGATTGTTCTGGCACCCCAGGCGCGCATGTACTATGACGCTATGAAGGCCGATACCGATCGCCTTGGAATTAAACTGCTCACCACAAGGGGCAAGGAGTATATCGACCTTACCAACGATCCCGAAGGCGCAATTGACTGGATCGTTCAGGAGCTGGCCAAATAGTGGATGCACTCCGTCGTTGATTCGTCGGTGTATAGTACGGCCCCGCAGCTTATTGAGCTGCGGGGCCGTATTTCGTTGAGTATCAAGTTGAGACAATGAGCGCAACCGACGTGAGATCGCATTGGCGCTCTCCGAGTCACCGACAAGCTGACTTCCATCTATGTGACCAATTCGCTCTCGGTGTTTAACCTGCTCGAGACGCGCGTAGACTGCGACCTGTGCCTGGTAGGCGGCATGTACCGTCGCCGCACCGCCGCCTTTGTGGGGCCCACGGCCGAGGATACCCTGCGTGCGCTGGGCATCGACGCGGCGTTTATCGGTGCCAACGGCATTCTGGACGGCGACGTGTCTACATCCAATATGGAAGAGGGCCGCATCCAGCAGCTCGCCTTTAGCAAGGCCGATACGCGCTACCTCATCGCCGACTCCAGCAAGATCGGCGGGCGATACTTCTGCCCCCTGCCGGCGCGGGGGTACCGCTTTACAATGACGCGTAAATGACTTTGGGAAACAAGGATGAGGCTATTCTGAGATATGACTAGACTCCGTATTTCGTCTTTATGTCCCTTGAGAATGAATCGTAGTCTTCATAGAGCCCTTCTCTGCTTTCATCCTCGGCGTGGTTTACACGTTCAAGGAGTTTATCCTTTGGAGCCTCTTTTGTTATTGCGGCCTCGCCATCGGGTATTGTGGCTTGTAAGAATAGTTCTAGAGCATGGGCGTCTTTGAGTATGTAGCCCGTCGAACGACCCGCTCCTGTTTTTTCGATTGCGCTGCAACTAACAAGCTGACCGAGGGTTCGTTTAACGGTTACCTCGCTGATATCGGGGCAGTTGGACCGGATGTCGGATTTCTTAATGACGCCGGGTCTCTGTTGAAATAGAACAGCGATGCGCGCTTGCTTCGACATGGGACGAGTGCTTGATTCAATTAAGGTACGCTGCTCGAGCTGTCGGTAGGCGGCCAGGGTTGTTCCGAGCATGAAACGGATAAAGGGTACTTCGGTGTTTTGATTTTCATTCCATCCAGTGGAGCTTGCAGCGAGGGCGTTGTAGTAAAGCGCTTTGTTGTCTTCAATAAGTCGCTCGATGCTGATGTAACGCGCAACGTCGTATCCAGTCTTTTCGAGCAGCAGCGTTGTAAGGAGCCGACTCATCCTGCCATTGCCATCGTTGAAGGGATGAATGCTAACAAAATCGAAGATAAAGCGGAGCGATATAAGGAGGGGATCGCAAACTTGGCGAGATAAAGCATCGTTGAGGGACTGGCAGGCTTCTTTAATAAGTCCCGGGGTTGCTAGAGCCGAAGGGGGCCTAAAGCGCACATATCGATTACCTTGATCGTCAATGGAGACGATTTCGTTATCGCCATCTTTCCAATGGCCTCCATACGAGATTGCCGTGTGCGCCATGAGGTCACGATGCAACTGCAGAATGACCGATGGCGTTACGGGAATGGAATCGTGTTGCTCGTGAATAAGCGACAGCACATCTCGGTATCCAGCGATTTCTTCCTCTGCGCGGGAGCTTGGCTTGGCGGAATATGCCATGATCGCTTTGAGTCTTTTTTGGGTGGTAACAATTCCTTCAAGTCCGTTGGAGGATCGGGTGCTTTGGATCTTAGCCTCCTCCATTAGGGACGATAGAAGCTCGGGTTTGACTTGACTCAGAGCAAGCTGACGGCCTTTATGCTCGCGTATCGAGAGGAGGAGGTTGGTGATTGGAGTTGCTTCGAGTTCCGCTGGGACTGTGGTGTAATCGAACTGGCGCATGCGGCTCCTTTCGGTATCACGAACATACTTTCGATATCATAATACCATTAAATGATACCGAAAGTATGTTCGTGATACCGAAAACTGGAAACCATGGTTCATAACTGCTTGGAAAGTTCGGATTTGACTATCTTATTGTCTCGATCTGTAACAGGTAGACGGTCGAAAGTGGGCTATGTGTTACAGATTGAGATATTTCTGCTCGGGCGTTCTGTTTGTCTTGATCTGTAACAGCTAGGGCCGAAAATCCCTGCTAGATGTTACAGATTGAGACAAACGGCCTGCTCGGGCCGAGCCAAAACAAAAAGGCCGCATGCGAACCCGTGGAGGGGCTCGCATGCGGCCGACAGGGGATGCGCGGCGGAAACTAGGCCATAAGCAGGCCGGTCTCCGAGACGTTCTTGTACCAGTACGCGCTCGCCTTGGGATAGCGCTTCTGGGTCTCGAAGTCGATGTAGAACAGGCCATAGCGCTTGTTATAGCCGTTGGTCCAGGAGAACTGGTCCTGCAGCGACCACACAAAGTAGCCGTCGACGTTCACGCCGCCGTCAATTGCCTTGAGGATCCATGCGAGATGCTGACGCATGTAGTCGATGCGAGGGGCGTCGTCGATAAAGCCGTCCTCGAAGTCGTCCTTATAGCCCATGCCGTTCTCGGTGATGTAGATCTTCTTGTAGTTGGGGTAATCGTTCTTAATGCGGAGCAGCAGGTCGTACAGGCCCTCGGGATAGATGATCCAGTCCCAATCGGTGGTGGGAACGCCTTCGCGCACGCATGACTCGCCCACGCCCTTGAGGAACCAGCGCGAGGAGCCCTTGTCGCCGGTGCCATTGTGGTTGATGTCGTTTTCGCCCTCGGCGGCACGCAGGAACTGGCACTTGTAGGTGTTGACGCCCAGGCAATCGTTGTAGGGGAGCGCGGCGGTCAGCGCGGCGATGTCCTCGTCGCGGACGTCGAGCTCGCCGCCGGCGATATGGGCAAGCTTGGTCGCAGCCTCCATGGTGTCGGCTGCATAGTGGCCACGGAAGGTGGCGTCGAGTACCCAGCGGTTGTTGATGACGTCGGCCATGCGGGCGGCCTCGCAGTCGGCAGCGCTGTTGGGATCGAGGGGATACTTGGGCTCCAGGTTCTGGACAATGCCGATCTCACCCTCAAAGCCGCCCTCATGGAAGGCGACGACAGCCTTGGCGTGGGCCACCATCATGTTGTGCATGAGCTGGAAGGCCTTGTCCAGGCGATACTTCTCGCCGTGCGGCCAGTTGCCGACGATAAAGCTGCCCTCGGCGGTTGCGGGAATCTCGTTAAACGTGAACCAGTGCTTGACCTCGGTGAACTCGGCAAAGCAGAACTTGGCGTACTCGACAAAGGCGTCGATCGTCGTGCGCGTCAGGAAGCCCTCGCCGCCGTCCTGGTAAAAGGCCTCGGGCGTATCAAAGTGATCGAGCGTGACATAGGGGATAACGCCGGCTTTGTTGCAGGTGGCGAAAAGCTCATGATAGAAGGCGACACCCTCGTGGTTGATCTCGCCAGTGCCGTTGGGGAAGATGCGGCTCCAAGCGATGGAGACGCGGATACCGTTGATGCCGAAGCGCTGGCACAGGTCGATATCGACCGGGTACTTGTTGTAGAAATCGCTTGCGGGATCGGGGGAGAAGCGACCCTGAGCTGCCAGGAAATCGTCCCAGGGCACTTTGCCCTTGCCGTGCGTGCGGGTCTCGCCCTCAACCTGGTAAGCGGCGGTGGCGCCGCCAAACACAAAGCCGTCGGGGAACTGCATGGGGTTGGTCATGAGTCATCCTTTCTGTGGGATTCGAATAGGGAGAGGTGCCCGAACTGGGGATCCGGGCACCAACAGAGGGAGGAACCTAGTCGAGGTTCTCGCGGAGCCACTTGATGGCGCCAGCGGGGTCGCGAGTAAGGTCGATATATTCCTTACCGCGCGGGGCGAGCAGCTTAATGCCCAGGCGATCGGTGTCGGCCTTCATGTCGTTGTAGTAGCTACGGACCTGCGGGGCAAGCACGATAACGTCGTACTGATCCATGATGGCAGTGTGCTGGCCATAGGCGCCTGCGGAGGAAGCGATGTTCTCTCCGGTCTGTGCGGCACCTTCCTTGATGGCGTTGGCGAGCATGGCAGAGGTGCCGGCGCCGGCGCACAGGACGAGGACCTTCAGGCCATCGACATCCTTCTTGGAGGATGCATCGGCAGCGGGTTCGAGCTGATCGGCGACAGGCTTGCTGTCGGCGGCAGCGGCGGTCGGCTCGACGGAAGCGGTGGTCTGCTCGACAGCGGGCGCAGAGGTGCTGGCGGCGATGGTGGCAGCACCATCGGACTCGAGACCCAGCTCGGCGGCGCGCTCGGCCTCCTGGTCGCAGAGCAGCTTATCGTATGCCTTCAAGAACGGCAGGTAGATGATGGCGTCCAGCAAGATGATGATCGCGACAAACACCAAGGCGATAAGCTGGAAGTTCGTGGTGATGAAGATGCCGATGGGGGCAGGGGTGGCCCAAGGCACCACGAAGGAGAAGCCGTTCATGCCCACGTTGTCGATAAAGAACTTGGCAACACTCACGTTGACGCAGCCGGCGGCAACAAAGGGGATGAGCATGTAGGGGTTAAGGATCATCGGCGCGCCAAAGAGCAGCGGTTCGTTGACGGCGAAGGCAACAGGAACAATCGAGGCCTTACCGACGGCTTTGAGCTGCTTGGACTTCATAAAGAGAATCAGCAGAAGCGGCACGATGAACGTGGCGCCGGTGCCGCCGAACTCACCTACGAGCGACATGTTAAAGGTGAGGGAGTGGGCGGGGTGACCACCGGCCAGCAGAACCTGCAGGTTCTCGGCCTGGTTGGCAAGACGGATGGGGTCGATGCCCGGCTGGACGATCGAGGGGCCGTGGACGCCGATAAACCAGAAGAACGCGGTGGCTGCCTGAATAAGGATGAGTCCGGGGTAGGTCTCTGCTGCAGTGAAGAGCGGGGAGAGCAGCTTGATGAGCAGCTCGGAGAACGGAACGCCCATGAGGTTGCGCACGACCACATCGATGATGCCGCAAATGATGACAGCGCCACCGAAGGGGATGATGTCGCGGAAGTTCTGTGCGATGGCGCCCGGAACCTCCTTGGGCAGCTTAATGGTCAGATCGCGCGAGACGCAGAACTTATAGACCCACACGGTAATGAACGCGGCGATATAGGCCGAGAACAGACCGCGCGTGCCCATGCTGGTGCAATCGAAGACCGAAAGCTCGGAGCCGTTGAACTTGGTGGTGAACTGCGTAACAGCGAGCAGCAGCATGCTGCACTGGGCGGCCACCATGGTGGAACCGTCGTTGAGCACTTTGCCGGCGGGCATGCGACGGTTCATGGAGGCCGTAAAGTTCTTGGCAGTGGTGCCGGCAACCATGATGCCCATGACACCCATGGTGAAGTTGTACAGCTTGTTGCACCAGTCGATGAGCGGCTGGGGCAGCGTGATGCCAACTACGCCAGGAAGGGTGGCAATCAGCAGGAAGATCGAAGAGGTAAGGACGATGGGCATGCACCCAAGGAATCCGTCCTTGATGGCCTGGAGGTAGATGTTCCTCGAGATCTTCTCAAAGAACGGCTGATGCTTTTCGAGCATCTTTACGATGGCGTCCATAGAGCTCCTTTGCTACTTGATGCGCGATGCATGTGGATGGAACTGGTCGTCGATGGATGGTCAGGACTGCCCGGAAACCTTCCTGCTCAAGGAAGGCATTGCGAAATGACAACGTTGTCATTTCGTTAATGACAACGTAAGACATTTTTGGAAGAGCAACAAGGATATACGGGTGAGTGGTCGATATTGTTCGGTAAACGGTTGATTTATCAGTCAGGCAGGTGGTGTATGCTAGAACGCAAAAAACAAGCGATAGAGAATCGAGTGGAGAAGCAGTGACAACGATGGACAAGAAAAACGTCTCGATGAACGACGTGGCGATTGCCGCGGGTGTTTCTCTCAAGACGGTTTCGCGTGTGATCAACGAGCCCGATAACGTGCGAGAGTCGACACGCGATAAGGTCCATTCGGCAATGGAGGCGCTCGGATTTCGAACCAACTTTGCCGCTCGTTCGCTCAAGTTGGGCCGTTACGGGTGCATCGGCGTTGTGCTGTTTCACTTGTCAGGCGGTGCCGTGGACATGATTGACGGTATCGCCGATGCCGCCGAAGAGCGAGGCTTTGCGCTCACGATGATCAAAAAGCGGGCGGGGGAGAAGATGACCCTTGCCGATGCGGCGCGCAGGATGTCGCAGCTTCCCGTTGACGGCATGATCTTCAACCTGCGTCAGATGGTCGATGACTTTGATACTTTTGAGGCGCCGAAAGACCTCAAGACGGTGATTATCACATCAATGGAACATCCTACCTGCTCCACCGTCAGTGACGACCAAGAGGGCGGCGCGCGCATGGCGTGTGAGTACTTCTTGAATCGCGGGCACAAGAACGTGTACTTCGTCTCTGGTAAGAAAGAAGCGCTGTCGAGCCAGTGCCGTATGAAAGGTTGGCGAGCGGCGCTCGAGGCGCGTGGCATTGAGCCGCCCGAGCCTCTGCAAGGCGATTGGAATGCGGATAGTGGCTATGCCGCGGGCCTTGTGCTTGCCGATAAGCCCGATTGCACGGCGGTCCTCGCTGCTAACGACTGCATGGCAAACGGCGTGATGATGGCTCTACGTGACAAGGGTCTGAGTGTGCCCGATGATGTGTCCGTGATCGGCTTCGACGATGAGCTCTACAAGACGATTCCCAACTCGATTCTGACGTCAGTGAAGTTCCGTCACCGCGAACTGGGCGTCCGTGCGCTTAATGAGGTCGTCGCAGGTCTGGAAGCCCCGAGCTCCAGAAGCCGTACGCTCGTCTCGGGTGTGCTGGTCGAGCGTTCCAGCGTAAAGGACCTGCGGGTGTAGACGTGCTCGGCTCGTTCATCTCAATCTGTAACAGGTAGAGCCGAAAATCTCAGCTAGATGTTACAGATTGAGACAATTCGGTCCGGCTTATTCCGTTTGTCTCGATCTGTAACAGTTAGGAGTGAAATGACCAGCCAGGTGTTACAGATCTAGATTGATTGGATTGACCCATCTGTTTGTCTCGATCTGTAACATCTAAGCGGTCAAAAGCGGTCTACATGTTACAGATTGAGATTTTTGGCTTGGCCTGTGCGTTCACCTCGATCTGTAACAGCTGGGACCCAAAAACTCGGCTAGATGTTACAGATTAAGATGAACAGGAGGACGGGTGCGGTCTAAACAAAATGGCCCGCGCATCACGCATCGATGCACGGGCCATTTTTTTTCTGCGGGCGGTAGGTGGCGTCAGCGTCTTATGCCTCGAGGTTTTCCTCGATCCAGGCGACGGCACCCTTGGGATCCTTAGTGAGGTCGATGTACTGTTTGCCCTTGGGCGACAGCAGCGTGATGCCCAGGCGGTCGGTGTCGGCCTTCATCTCGTTGTAATAGGTGCGAACCTGCGGAGCCAGGACGATGACGTTGTACTGGTCCATGATGGCGTAGTGGCTGCCGTAGGCACCGGCGTTGGCGGTAATGTCGATGCCCAGCTCGTCGGCGCCTTCCTTAAGCGCGTTGGCGAGCAGTGCAGAGGTGCCGGCGCCAGCGCACAGAACCAGAACCCTCAGATCCTTGCCCTTAAGGGCGGACGGAGCTGCGGAGGCCTCAGTGGCAGAAGCGGTCTCGACAACAGGAGCCTCAACGGCGGGGGCGGCAGCGGTCTTGACGGCCTTGGTCTCCTCGGCCTCTTCTTCGGCCAGGGTCTCGGCCTCCTGCTTGCACAGGACGTTGTCGTAGGCCTTGCAGAACGGGTAGTAGATTAAGAAGTCAACGACCAGCAGGACGACAACCAGGACCAGAGAGATCGGCTGGAAGTTGGTGTCGATGAAGGTGCCGATCGGTCCGGGGAGTGCCCACGGCATGGCATAGATAAAGCCGTTCATGCCCAAAAAGTCGATGAAGAACTTACCAATGAGGACGTTGGCCACGGGGGCAAACAGGAACGGGATCAGGAAGTACGGGTTGAGGATGATGGGCGCGGCGAACAGCAGCGGTTCGTTGACGGCGAACATCACGGGTACGACAGAGGCTTTGCCGACGGCCTTGAGCTGCTTGGAGCGCATAAAGAGCAGGAAGATGATCGGGACAATGAACGTGGCGCCGGTGCCGCCGAGTTCGCCGATGTAGTTACCGAAGTTCTCGGTCAGGGCGAGGGCGGGGTGACCGCCGGCCTGCAGCGTGGCGAGGTTGGTGGTGATGTTGCCAAACAGCGCGGCGTTGAGGGCAGGCTTAACGACCGAGGGGCCGTGGATGCCCATGAACCAGAACAGCGGGATCATGAACCAGATGAGGGCGAGGCCGGCGTAGGAATCGGCAGCGGCGAACAGCGGGCTCACCAGCGTGGAGATGACGTTGGCAAACGGGACGGCCAAGCAGGTGCGGCAGATAACGTCGATGACGGCGACAAACAGGATGGAGAAGCTGAAGGCGAAGATGTCGCGGAAGTTCTGGGCGATGGCGCCGGGGACTTCTTTGGGCAGCTTGATGGTGATGTCTCGCTTAATGCAGAAGGCATAGATGTTGACCGTGGCAAATGCGGCGACAAAGGAGCTCAGTAGGCCCTTGGTGCCCATGTTGTCGGTAAAGAACACCGAGACATCGGCGCCGTCGATCTTGGCACTCGTCTGGGTAACGGCCAAGATGAGCATAGCGCACATGGCGGCGACCATGGTGCTCGTGGCGTTGATGGCCTTGCCGGCAGGCATGCGGCGGTTCTTGGAGCCGGTCAGCGCGCTTGCGGTGGTGCCGGCGACCATGATGCCCACGACGCCCATCGTGAAGTTGTAAACCTTGTTGCAGAAGTTCACGACGTCGACGTTCCACCAGTCGGGCAGCGTAAAGCCGCCGACCGTGGCGACAACGCCCGGCAGGGTCGAAATAAGCAGGAAGACAGAAGAAGACAGGATGATGGGCATTGCTGCCAAAAAGCCGTCTTTAATGGCCTGAAGGTAGATGTTCTTAGAGACCTTGTCGAAGTACGGCTGACCTTTCTCCAAGAACTTAACGATCGATTCCATAGTTCACGCTCCTCTTTGCATGAAATCTTAATGGCATGGACGTTGAAAACCTATATGGTCTCCCGCTTGCTAAAAGCCCGGGTGCAGGCGGGGTCGGTCCCAGGGGGAGAGAGGGGAGCGGCTGGGTTTGTATCGCATAGGGCCGCTCCCCTCTCGGGGGAAAGCGAGGCGATGCGCTACTGCGCGTCCGCCATAGTGTCGGCGAGCTCCTTGTACCAGAGTGCCGACTGCTTGATGTAGCGTTTTTGCGTGTCGAAGTCGATGTAGAACAGGCCGTAGCGCTTGTTATAGCCGTTGGCCCACGAGAACTGGTCCTGCAGGCTCCAGATAAAGTAGCCCTGGACGTCGACGCCCTCGGCGCGCGCCCGGAGCACCTTCTCCATGTGCTGGTCGACAAAGTCGATGCGCTCGGGATCGGCGACGATGCCGTTTGCGTCGGGCTCGGGGTCCTTGTGGCCCAGGCCGTTTTCGGTGATATAGATGACGGGGAGGTTGGGATAGGTGGCGCTGATGTGCTTGAGCGTGTCGTAGAGGCCTTGCGGGTAGATGAGCCAATCCCAGTCGGTGGTGGGGATACCCGGCATATCGACCTGCCGCCCGACGCCCTTAAACTTAAAGCACGAGGTGCCCTTGTCTCCGGTGCCGTTAAAGCTGTTGGTGGACTCGCCATCGTAGGCGGCGATAAACGCCGACTGATAGTAGTTGAGGCCGAACATATCGTTGCGGGGCGCCGCCTTGGCGAGCTCCTCCATGTCGCTGTCCTCAACCGTAAGCGTGGCGTTGTTGGCACGCAGAATCTCGTTGATGAGTGAGAGGGTGCGCGCGGAGTAGTGACCCAGGAAGGCGCCGTCCATGATGAAGTCGGTGTAGAAGGCGTTGTACAGGTCGGCGGCGTGCTGGTCGGCGGGCGAGTCTGTGGCAGGATATGCCGGCGTCAGGACGTTGACCATGCCAATGCGTCCGCCCAGGTGCTCGGTCTCGTCAAGATCCTTATACAGGTTGACGGCGCGGGCGTGGGCAACGAGCTCGTTGTGCTGGCTCTGGATGCCGCTCGTCACATCAAAGTGATGGTTGGGCGGGAAGTTGCCTTGGATGTATTGGGAGTGCGAGAGGCTGATGAGCTCGTTGATGGTGAACCAATTCTTGACCTCGCGGAACTCGCGGAAGCAGAACTCGGCATAGCGCACATAGGCGTCGACGGTCTTGCGGTTGAGCCAGTCGCCCTGGTTGAACAGGGCGGCGGGGGAGTCAAAGTGATGCAGGGACACATAGGGCTCGACGCCATACTTTTTGCAGCAGGCGAACAGCTCGTGGTAGTGCTTAACGCCCTCGGCGAGGGGCTCGGCATCGTCGCCGTTGGGGAAGATGCGGGTCCAGGCGATGGACACACGGATGGCGTTGAGTCCATGCTCGGCAGAAAGGCGGATATCCTCCTCGTAGCGGTTGTAGAAATCACTGGCCGGGTCGGGCAAAAAGCGACCCTGGGCGACAAGGTAATCGTCCCACATGGTCTTACCCTTGCCTGCCACCTTCGTGGAACCTTCCGTTTGGTACGCGGCGGTTGCGGCGCCCCAAACAAAGCCCTTCGGCAGCTGCTGTACGCGGTTTAGCAAAGACATATGCATACACCCTCTCGTCTCGCTGTTCGATATTGTGCGTTTGCGCTCAGGAGGCTCCCTGGTTAGCGTTCAGCGGTGAAAAAGCCCGATAAACACTATCTTAAAATGATTAGAACCAAAATAAGCACGTGAACATTTGACAATGAGCACGTTAACATCCGGCTGGGATGTATAGAAACAAAACAACTTCAAACAGCCGCGAACGGTTGTATTTGTTCGGTAAGCGGTTTTGATTGACAGAAGTTTTCATGTTGTGGTATATGGCTCGGGTATCATGAGCACGTTATCAATGTATGTACGATGCGCCATGGGCGCGGGGAATAGTTGGGAAGCAGGTTAGCGTGGAAGGCATGGATCAGCAGACAAGGAATGGTCGTTCGGCGAGCGCGGCAGAGGTTGCGGCGCTCGCTGGCGTGAGCCGCCAGACTGTGTCTCGCGTGGTCAACGGTATGCCCAACGTGACGGAAAAGACGCGCAAGCGTGTGCTGGCCGCCATGGAAGAGCTGGGCTTTCGTCCCAATTTTGCTGGAGCGGCGTTGCGCGGCGGGTCGTATCGTTCTATTGGCCTGTGCATGTACAACATCACACGTGTCGGTAACCTGGCGACGCTCGAGGGTATCATGCAAGCGGCGCGCGAGCACGATTTTGCCGTCACTATGATCGAGATGGGCGGCGACAAGCCCTATACACTTGCCGATGCCTCGCGCCGCATGGTCGAGCGACCCGTCGACGGCATGATTCTCAACATGAACCGCATGGCTCCCGATTTTGAGGAGTTTGTTCCCCAGCCGGGAGTGCGAACGGTCATCCTGTCCATGTATGCGCATCCGCGCTGCACGACGATCGACTCCGACCAGTATGGTTCGTGCGAGCTGTTGACCAATTATCTGCTGGAACATGGTCACTCGAATATGCGGTTTGTGGCGGGTCCGGAAAACTCGATTTCCTCGCGTTTTCGTGAGGCCGGTTGGCGCGATACGCTGGGTCGTGCTCATGTCGATGCCGCTCCGATGCTGCGTGGCGATTGGAGTGCGGACAGTGGGTACGCCATGGGCGAGCGGATTGCGGCCGAGGTGCTTGCCGGCGGGTCGCAGGCGCCGACTGCCGTGCTTGCGGCAAATGACCAGATGGCGCTGGGCGTTATCGCCGCGCTCGAGAACGCGGGCCTGTCCGTGCCCGACGACGTGAGCGTGGTTGGTATCGACGACGCACTCGAGGGACTTGTTCCTCACAATCGACTGACGACGCTGCGATTTGATTTGCGCGGTGTCGGTAAGCTTGCGTTTGAGGCGGCGATTGGAGAGAGCTCGTCTATCGAGGCGATTCATGTGCCGAGTACGCTGGTCGAACGCTCGACTGTTAGGGACATACGGGGTTAGGTCCTACTCCGTTTGTCTCGATTTGTAACAGGTAGACGGTCAAAAGCGGGCTACGTGTTACAGATTTAGATTCTTCGGAAAGAGCAATCCTGTTCGTCTCAATCTGTAACAGCTAGGACCAAAAAACTCGGCTAGATGTTACAGATCGAGACAAACGGCTCCCGACCAGCCCAAAAACAAAAAGACCGGGGGCGGCGCGCCGTGTGACGTGCCGCCCCCGGCTGAGAAATGGGGACAGGTTGTGTGAGCGGGCAACCCCGCCAGCCACTAGTCCAGACGACGGGTCTGCGCCACGTGCTTGTACCAGTAGGCGCTTGCCTTGGGCGTGCGCTTCTGGGTTTCAAAGTCAACGTAAAAGAAGCCGTAACGCTTGTTGTAGCCATTGGTCCAGGAGAACTGATCCTGCAGGCTCCACAGGAAGTAGCCGCCCACGTTGACGCCCACCTCCATGGCCTTGAGCAACCAGCGCAGGTGCTGCTCGATATAGTCGATGCGCGGCTGGTCGTCCACAAAACCGTCCTTGTAGGGATCCTTGTAGCCCATGCCGTTCTCGGTGATGAAAATCTGCTTGTAGTTGGGGTAGCGCTGCTTAATGTAGACGAGCAGATCGAACAGGCCCTCGGGATAGATGATCCAGTCCCAGTCGGTGGTGGGGATGCCAGGCTTGTTCACATGCTCGCCAATGCCCTTAACGCGCCAGCGGCCAGTGCCCTTCTCGCCCGTACCGTTGTGGTGCAGGTCGTTCTCGCCGTCGTAAGCCTTCAAGAAGCGGCACTGGTAGTTGTTAACGCCCAGGTAGTCGTTGTAGAGCGCCGCCTCGCGCATGATTTCCAAATCCTCGTCTAGGATCTCGATGGTGCCGCCCGAGACGGCAGCCAGGCGGTTGGCGCACTCGAGGGTGTCGGGCGCATAGTCGCCGCGGAAGGTGGCGTCGAGCAAGAACTGGTTCTGCAGCACGTGCTCGTTGTTGGCGGCTTTGATGTCGGCGGGGTCGTTCTCGTTGAGCGGATACTTAAACTCCAACGACTGAATGACGCCGATCTTGCCCTTAAAGCCACCGTTGTGGAAGGCCAGTACTGTCTTGGCGTGGGCGAGCATCATGTTGTGCTCGCACTGGAAGGCCTCGGCCAGATGCGCCTTGACGCCACCGGGGAAGGTGCCCTCAATGTAGGTGTTGGAGGCGTCGGCCCAGATCTCGTTAAAGGTAAACCAGTAGGTTACCTGGTCGGCGTACTCCTTAAAGCAGAAGGTGGCAAAGTCCACAAAGGCATCGATGGTCTCGCGGTTGAGGAAGTCGCCTTTCTCAAAGAGGGGAAGCGGCGTGTCAAAGTGATGCAGCGTGACAAACGGCTCAACGTGGTGCTTATGGCACTCGGCGAAGAGATCGTGATAGAACTGGACACCCTCGGGGTTGATTTCGCCGGTACCGTTGGGGAAGATGCGGCTCCAGGCGATGGAGAGGCGAATGCCGTTGATGCCAAACTCCTCGCACAGCTCCAAATCGACGGGGTACTGGTTGTAGAAGTCCGAAGCGGGATCGGGGGAGAAGCGCCCCTGGGCCTCCAGGAAGTCGTCCCAGGCAACCTTGCCCTTACCGTGAGTGCGGGTCTCGCCCTCTACCTGGTAGGCAGCGGTGGCGCCGCCAAAGACAAAGCCCTCGGGAAACTGCGCAGGCGGGTTGGTGACGCTAGCAGGGTTAACGGACATGATGATCCAATCGTCTAAATCGAAGGGCCAGCCGGTCTTGGATGGTCGGCTGGCCCTGGGTGTTACTTACTTCGAGAGTTGCTCGCTTACGAAGGCGAGAGACTTGTCGCCGTTCTGGGAGAGCTCGATGTACTGCTTACCGCGGCAGGCGACGCATTTGTTGCCCACGCGCTCGCAGTCCTTCTGCAGGTCGGCCAGGTAGCTTGCGGCCTGCGGGGCCAGGACGACCAGGTCAAAGTCGGGGAGCATGTCAACGTGGTTGCCATAGGCCTCGGCAGCGGTCTCAAGATTGATGCCGCGCTCCTTGGCGGCCTTGGCCAGCGCGTTGGCGAGCAGGCCCGAGGTTCCGCCGCCCTGGCAGAGCACGAGCACGCGCTTGCCGTTGAGGTCGCTGGAGGTCGTTGCCTCTGTCTCTTATACACATCTGACGCTGCCGACGACG
>URKT01000003.1 GCA_900548495.1 uncultured Collinsella sp.
CATGTCTCGTGGGCTCGGAGATGTGTATAAGAGACAGGCCACGGCACGGGCGACCTGCTCGACGATATCGTGGCCCTGCTTCCGGAGGAAGAGGACGAGGTCGCCGACGAGTTCCCCGATGCGCTGAACGTCGCCATCATCGGCCGCCCCAATGCCGGTAAGTCTTCGCTGTTCAATCGCATCCTGGGCGCCGACCGCTCTATCGTGTCCAACATTGCCGGCACGACGCGCGACGCCATCGACACCGTCGTGGAGCGTAACGGCAAGCACTACCGCATGGTCGACACCGCGGGTATTCGCAAGAAGAGCACCGTGTACGAGAACATCGAGTACTACTCGATGGTTCGCGGCCTGCGCGCCATCGATCGCGCCGACGTGGCACTGCTCGTCGTCGACGCCTCCGTGGGCGTTACCGAGCAGGACCAGAAGGTCATGGGCCTTGCCATCGAGCGCGGCTGCGCCATTGTCGTGCTGCTTAACAAGTGGGATCTGCTCGACGACGACCGCAAGCGCGAGGCCTGCATGGAGACCGTCGACCGCCGTCTGGGCGTCATGGCTCCCTGGGCCCAGTACCTGCGCATCTCTGCCCTCACCGGCCGCAGCGTCGAGAAGATCTGGGCGATGGTCGACGCCGCTGAGAAGACGCGCTCGCAAAAGATCACTACCTCGCGCCTCAACACCTTCCTCACCGACCTGCGCGAGTTCGGCCACACCGTGGTGGACGGCAAGCGCCGCCTGCGCATGCACTACGTGACCCAGACGGGCATCAACCCGCCGACGTTTACGTTCTTCGTCAACCACAGCGACCTGGTCAACGACACCTACCAGCGCTACGTGGAGAACCGTATGCGCTCGACCTTCGATTTTGCCGGCACGCCCATTCGACTCTTCTTTAGGAAGAAGGAGCAAAAGGATGCATAATCCGATTCTTCTGACCGCCATCTGCGCCGTGGTCTCGTTCTTTATCGGAGCGATTCCGTTTGGCCTGATCCTGGGCCGGGTGTTCAACCACACCGACATTCGCAAGGCGGGCTCCGGCAACATCGGCACCACCAATGCGCTGCGCGTTGCCGGCCCCAAGGTCGCGGCACTCACGCTGCTGCTCGACTGCCTGAAGGGCGCCGTCTGTGTCCTTATCGCCCGTCCGCTCATCGCGAGCGTGGGCTATGGCTTTCCGCCGAGCATTATGGCTCCCGGTGCTGCCGGCGATTGGATGCTCGGCGTCATCTGCCTGGCAGCGGTATGGGGCCATATCTTCTCGCCGTACCTCAATTTCCACGGTGGCAAGGGCATCGCGGTCGGTCTGGGCGTCATCCTCGCTTGGTACTGGCCCATTGGCCTGTCGCTGCTGGGCATGTTTATCGTAGCCGTCGCCATCACCAAGTTTGTGTCGGTGGGCTCGCTTGCCGCCGCCATTGGCCTTCCCATCGCTGCTTGCGCGGTCTTTCCGTACAGCAGCCTGGGACTAAAATTTTGCATGGCGATGATCGGCATCACCGTGGTGTGGGCCCATCGCGCGAACATCAAAAAGCTCATGGCGGGTAAGGAGTCCAAGCTCTCGTTTACCAAGCGCGTCACCGAGCCCGACGATAAGTAGGAGAGAGTCATGAATGTTGCGCTGATTGGCTCTGGCTCCTGGGGAACCGCCGTCGCCGGCCTTGCCGCCGCGCGAGCCGAGCGCGTGACCATGTGGGCCCACAGCGAGCAGACGGCCGCCGGCATTAACGGCGAGCACCGCAACCCGCGTTATCTGGTGGGATACGAGCTGCCGGACAACGTGGTAGCAACAACCGAGCTCGCCCAGGCGCTCGACGGTGCCGATGCGATCATCTTTGCCGTGCCTTCGACGCACCTGCGCGACGTTTGCCACCAGGCGGCGCCGTTCATCGCGGACGAGATGCCGGTTCTGTGCCTCACCAAGGGCATTGAGCCCGAGTCCGGCCTGCTTATGAGCGAGGTCATTGCCAGCGAGATCGGCAACGAGCGGCGTGTGGCGGCCCTCTCGGGCCCCAACCATGCCGAGGAGATTTGCCGCGGCGGGCTCTCAGCCGCCGTCATCGCCAGCGAGGATACGCAGGTAGGGGAGACCTTTAAGGAGCTGCTGCTGTCCACGGCCTTCCGCATCTACCTGTCGCAGGATATGACCGGCGTTGAGGTATGCGGTGCCATGAAGAACGTAATCGCCATCGTGTGCGGTATCTCCGCCGGCTCGGGCGCGGGCGACAACACGCTTGCCCTCATCATGACACGCGGCTTGGCAGAGATCAGCCGCCTGGTGCACGCCCGCGGCGGCCAGGCCATGACCTGCATGGGGCTTGCCGGCATGGGTGACCTCATTGCCACCTGCACCTCCGAGCATTCGCGCAACCGCACCTTTGGCTACGAGTTTGCCCACGGCGTTTCGCTCGACGAGTACCAGACGCGCACGCATATGGTGGTGGAGGGCGCCGTCGCCGCCCGCAGCGTGAGCGAGCTCGCCCGTTCACTGGGCGTAGACATTCCGCTCACCTTTGCCGTGGAGCAAACGCTCTACAACGGTGTTACTTTGGATAGGGCGCTCGAAATCCTTACCGACCGCGTCCCCTCTCAAGAGTTCTACGGATTCACCGACTAGCGCAGAAAGGCTACTACCATGGGTTCCATCAAAATCGCTCCGTCCGTCCTTTCGGCCGACATGGCCAACCTCAAGGGCGAGCTCGACAAGATCGCCGGCGCCGACTACGTGCACTTTGACGTCATGGACGGTCACTTTACCGGCAACCTCACCTTTGGCGTAGATATCCTCAAGGCCGTCAAGCGCTCCACCGACGTGCCGGTCGATGCGCACCTGATGGTGTCGAACCCCGACGAGACGGTTGATTGGTACGCCGATGCCGGTGCCGATATGATCACTGTGCACTACGAGGCCTCCACGCACCTGCACCGCACGCTCACGCACCTGCAGCAGCGCGGCGTCAAGGCCGGTGTGGTGCTCAACCCCGCCACGCCAGTCTGCGTGCTCGAAAGCATCATCGACGTTGTCGACATGGTGCTGCTCATGAGCGTGAACCCCGGCTTTGGCGGCCAGAGCTTTATCCCCGGTACCATCGCCAAGCTCCACGAGCTCAAGGCCATGTGCGAGCGTCACGGCGTTTCGCCCCTTATCGAGGTCGACGGCGGTATTTCTTCCAAAAACATTGCCGAGGTCGTCAAGGCCGGTGCCAATGTCCTGGTGGCCGGTTCCGCCGTATTTAAATCCGAAGATCCCGCTGCCGAGGTTGCGCTGCTGCAGAAGCTGGGCAACGAGGCCGCACAGGAGGCATAAACCCTTATGACCGCAGGTCAAAACCGCATACCCGTGAACCTTGACTATGCCGCCTCGACGCCCATGCGCGCCGAGGCGCTCCTTGCGCAGCGCGAGTACGACGACAGCGAGCTTGCCGGCGTCAACCCCAACTCGCTACATTCGCTCGGCCGCAAGGCCGCTGCGCGCCTAGAAGTGGCGCGTCGCGAGATTGCCCGCAGCTTTGGCGCACGCGTCCGTCCGTCCGAGATCATCTTGACCAACGGCGGTACCGAGGCAAACCAGCTGGCGCTCCTCGGACTTGCCGAGGGCGCCCGTCAGCGCGATCGCAAGCGCGACCGCGTGATCGTATCGGCGATCGAACACGATTCGATCCTGGACAACCTACCGTTGCTGCGAGCCGCGGGCTTTACCGTTGACCTGGTCCAGCCCTGCCGCGCGGGCCACATTGAACTTGCCACGCTGAGCGACTTGCTCGGCGACAACGTAGCACTCGTAAGCATTATGGTCGCCAATAACGAGACCGGTGTGGTGCAGCCTATCCGCGAGCTTGCCGCCGCCGCGCACGCCGCGGGCGCCCTGTTCCATACCGACGCCATTCAGGGTTATCTGCATATTCCGCTCGATGTGCACGAGCTGGGCGTTGACGCCATGACCGTAGCTGCGCACAAGATTGGCGGCCCCGTGGCCTCCGGCGCGCTCTACCTTAAGAACCGCACGCCGTTGCGCCCCCGCATCTTCGGCGGCGGACAGGAGGCCGGCCGTCGTGCCGGCACGCAGGACCTGCGCACGCAGCTGGCTTTTGCCGCTGCCGCCTCCGCGCTGTTGCCGACCGTGGCCCAGGAGCGCACCACGCTGCAGACCCTGTCCGACAAGCTCTACGCCACACTCACGGCCCATCCGCGCATTCATGCCACGATGGGCGACTACGCGCAGGCCAATCGCCTGCCCGGCATGGTTTCGCTCTACGTTGACGGCATGGACTCCGAGGAGCTCATCATTAAGCTCGACGCCGCCGGCTTTGAGGTTTCGGCCGGCTCTGCCTGCTCGAGCGGCAGCATGGACCCGAGCCATGTGCTCAGCGCCATGGGCATTGGCCGCGAGCAGGCTCTCGGCGCCCTTCGTATCTCGTTCGATGACCGCGTGAACCCGGCCGACCTGGACGACTTTGCCCAGGCGTTACTCTCGATCGTGGGTGCCGCATGATTGTCGCCGAACTCGAGCGTGCCCTACTGGCGCGCTATCCCAAGACGGACGCCGAGCCCTGGGACCATGTAGGCCTTTCCGTGGGCGACCCTGCCGCCGAGATCACCGGCGTGGCCTGCGCGCTCGACGCGACCGAAGCCAACGTGCACCGTGCCCAGGAGGCCGGTGCCAACGTGTTGTTGACGCATCATCCTATCTACATCAAGGCACCCGAGGCGTTTTGCCCGGCGGGCGCGTCGCGTCCCCAGTGCAGCGCAGCACTGTTTGAGGCCGCCCGCTGCGGCGTGAGCATTATTTCGCTCCACACCAATCTGGACCGCTCACACGAGGCGCGTGCCTGCCTAAGTGAGCTTCTGGGCGCCGCGCCCGTGAGCTCGCTGGAGCACGTGGATGACCCCGAGTCGACCGGCCTGGGCGCGCTTACGACACTTAACGACCCGTGCACGCTGTGCGATCTTGCCGCCCGTGCTGCCACGGCCTTCGGAAGCGACCCGCGTGTATGGGGCGATGCCGAGCGCCCGTGCCGCACCGTCGCCATTCTGGGCGGCTCCCTCGGCGACTTTGGCGAGCTTGCCATCGCCGCCGGTGCGGATGTCATCGTGACCGGAGAAGCCGGGTATCATGTGGCGCAGGACCTAGCGCTGCGCGGTCTGGGCGTCATCCTGCTCGGCCACGACCGCTCCGAGGAGCCGTTCGTGGATATCTTGATGAACTCTGCAGTTGACGCCGGGGTTGACCCCCGTCATGCGATTAAAATACTGAACCCTTGCCAATGGTGGACTGTGACAAAAGGAGAGAACTTATGAGCGCCGGCGCTACGCTACTCAAGCTGCAACAGATCGATTTGGAGCTCGCCCGCAACAAGAGCGAACTTGCCAATATGCCGGAGCTCAAGGAGCTCGCTTCCAAGCGCAAAACCTATGTAAAGCTTAAGTCCGAGATGACCAAGCTCTACGCCCAGCGCAAGGATCTGGACATTGAGCTCGACGACCTCAACACTACCGAGATCCAGACCAATAACGCCATCGAGGCCGCCAAGAAGCGTCACGTCGACGGCTCTGACTACCGCGAGGTCCAGGATCTGGAAAACGAGCTCGCCACCCTGGCAAAACGCCTGGACAAGATCGAGCATACCCGCAAGGATGTCGTCGTCGCCCATAAGGAAGCACTTGATCGCGAGGCTCGCGCGCAGGCCATCATCGCCAAGTTCGAGGAGGGCGTAAAGGCCGATACCAAGGCTGCCCGCGCCAAGGCTACCGATCTGCAGGCTCAGATCGATGCCGCAACCAAGGAGCGTACCGCGCTTGCCGCCACGCTGCCGACTGACGTGCTCACCGATTACGAGCGTCTGCTCAAGCAGTTCCGCGGCCTGGCCGTCGAGACCATCAAGGGCAACATCCCCACGGTCTGCCACACCGCGCTGCAGGCGTCGTCCATGAGCGACCTCAACCACGACGGTAGCGAGATTACGCACTGCCCGTACTGCCACCGCCTGCTCGTGCTCCCCAGCAAGGAAGCTTAAACGATGGCGGCACCCAACAATTCAATGCAACTTGAGGGAAAAACGATCCTGCTGGGTATTACCGGCGGGATCGCCGCCTATAAGTCGTGCAATATCGTGCGCCTGCTGCAAAAGCGCGGCGCCCACGTCAAGGTCGTCATGAGCGAGCACGCCACCGAGTTCGTGGGGCCGCTCACCTTCCGCGCGCTCACGGGCGAGCCAGTCGCTGTGGGCCTGTTCGACGACCCCTCCGACCCCATCCACCATATTTCGTTGGCGCAGGAGCCCGACTTGGCGGTCGTTGCGCCCGCGACGGCCAATATCATCGCCAAGATGGCCAACGGCATCGCTGATGACCTCATCTCCACCACGCTGCTTGCCACGCCGCGCACCATCGTGATCGCGCCGGCCATGAACAATGGCATGTGGAAGGCGCCGGCAACGCAGGCTAACATGGCCACGCTGCGCGAGCGCGGTATCCACGTGGTGGGACCCGGAAGCGGCTACCTTGCCTGCGGTGACGTGGACACAGGACGCATGAGCGAGCCCCAGGACATCGTCGAGGCCGTCTGCGAGGTACTCGACCCGGTACCTCAGGACCTAGCAGGCAAAAGCATCGTCATTACCGCCGGCCCTACGCACGAGCCGATCGATCCCGTACGTTTTATAGGTAACCGTTCATCGGGCAAGATGGGCATCGCCCTGGCGGGGGAGGCCGCACGCCGCGGTGCCGCCGTCACGCTCGTGCTGGGACCGACATCGCTCGACGTTCCCCGCGGTGTGGAGTGCGTGCGCGTACAGACCGCCGCAGAAATGCTCCAGGCTGCGCTGAGCGCCTTCCAGACGGCCGACGCGGCCATTTGCGCAGCCGCCGTCGCCGACTACACGCCTGCGGCCCCGGCGGACCATAAACTCAAAAAGGCCAACGAGCGCCTGGATCGAATCGAGCTCGTCGAGACCGTTGACATCTTGGCCGAGCTCTCACGCCAAAAGGGCGATCGCCGCGTGATCGGCTTTGCCGCCGAGACCGATAACGTCGTCGAGTACGCCGAGCGTAAATTGACCCGCAAGGGCTGCGATGCCATTATCGCCAACGATGTCTCGCGCGCCGATTCGGGCTTTGGAACCGATACCAACAAGGCCTGGATCGTGAGCACAACGGGTACGCATGAACTTCCCGTACTCACAAAACCCCAGCTCGCAGATACAATTTTGGACCTACTTCAAAATTTGTAAAAAAGTTCTTGCACAAGGACAAAGTTTCGGGTTAATATACTCCCTGTTGCGAGCGAGAGCAGAGCAACAGACAAAAGCTTCGGGACGTGGCGCAGCTTGGTAGCGCACTTGACTGGGGGTCAAGGGGTCGCTGGTTCGAATCCAGTCGTCCCGACCAGAAGTTTGCAGGTCAGGCACCTAGTGCCTGACCTTTTTTGTTTTTAATCACCATGATTATTTTGCTTAAAGCAACAACGGTCCCGCTCGATGTGATTACCGAATCAAAACGTGTACATCAGCCACCAAAATCGACATTTTTCGACATGTTTGGAGGCTGATGTACACGAATGCGAAATCCCCGTCGCCTAAAAGCACCTTCCACATGTCTGGACTCTCTATGCTTACGCTGGATAGACATCGCCGGAACGGGTATAGTATCGAAAGTTTTGTCGTTAACCAGCGGGGGAGTCCTGTGGGCATCAAAAAGAAGATCAAAAAGGAGCTTATCGGCACTTCCGATTACCCGTCGAATAAGATCTTTACGATCTCCAATTTCATCACCTTTACGCGCCTGGTCCTCACGCTCGTCTTCCTGTACTTGTTTGTGACGGACAACAACCGTGTCGTCGCCATTGTCATCTATGCCATCGCGGCTTCCACCGACTGGATGGACGGTCAGATTGCCCGTATGACCAAAACGGTCTCGTGGCTCGGCAAGGTCATGGATCCCATCTGCGACCGTGCGCTGCTGTTTACCGGCGTGCTGGGCCTGGTAGTCCGCGGCGAGCTTCCCATCTGGGTCTGCGTGCTCATTATCGGCCGCGATATCTACCTGGGCATCGGCACGCTCATCGTGCGCCATTATCACCGTCGTCCCATTGACGTCGTCTTTCCTGGCAAAATTGCAACGGCGCTGCTCATGACCGGCTTCTCGCTCATGCTGCTTGGGTTCCCCGTCGTGGACGGCTGGCATCTGCTGCCTGCCACGTTCACGGCATTCCCGGGCCTCAACGGCAGCTCGGTGCCCCTCGGCATCTTCTTTGTGTATGGCGGCGTGATTTTCTCCATGCTCACCGCCGTCATTTACTCTGTTAAGGGCGGTATGGCCATTAAACAGGCCATCGCGCATCCCGAGGACGAGGACACCGACTTTCTCAACCCCGAAATCGAAGACTGATTCATTGGGGTATGATTACGTACGGTACATTTTTTGCGGCACGTCCGCGTTAGATAGGGGTTGTCATGGACAACAAGGTTAACAATATGCCTCAGAACGATAAGACCGCGGACGCTACCTGCGTTTTCCGTGTTCCTTCGAGCGATGTCACCGTTCCCGACCTTATGGCCAACGTGCGCATCACCGCTCCGGTTCTGTCCATCGTCAAGGGCCCGCAGACCGGAGCTGCCTTTGAGCTCGAGGACGACGTGACCACCATCGGCCGCGATCCCGCGAACGGCATCTTCCTCAACGACATGACTGTCTCGCGCAGCCACGCACGCATTATTCGCGAGGGCCTGGGCGCCCGTATTGAGGATCTGGGCTCGCTCAACGGCACCTGGGTCGACGGCGCCATCGTCAACGGTGCTCCGCTGCACGACGGCTCTTCCGTTCAGATCGGTACGTTCACGCTCATCTACCACGAGAGCACGCCGGAGCGCATCGAAACCGGTGAGTAGGTAATGGCCGAACGCAACTATCTGAGTATCGGCCAAGTCGTCAACCTTCTTCGAGGCGCATACCCCGATCTATCGAACTCAAAAATTAGATTTCTAGAAGATGAGGGGCTCATCACCCCTCATCGTACGCCTAAGGGGTATCGCCAGTACTCCAAGGAAGACGTTGACCGTCTCGAGGTCATACTGCACCTGCAGAAGACCCGCTATATGCCGCTCAACGTCATTAAGCAGCGCTTGGAAAACGCAACGGACCTTTCCACGTTGGCTTACGAGGTGGGTCTTCTGTCCGATGTTCCGCTTAAGACGGAGCCCAAGGAGACCAAGCAAAAGCTGCATCCTATCGAGACGATCCCCGACATGCTCGGTGTTGAGATTTCGTTTATCCGCTCCCTTGCCGAGAACGATCTAATCCGCATCATCAAGAGCCCGCAGAACCGAGAGCTCGTCGATGGCCGAGATTTCCCGATTATCCGTTACTGCTCGGAGCTGTCGCGCTTCCACATTGAGCCGCGTAACCTGCGTCAGTACGTATCGTCGGCAAACCGCGAGTCTTCGATGTTTGAGCAGGTTCTCGTGAGCATGCTCGGCATGGATACTTCCGATGACGAGCGCGACGCCAAGCTCGAGCGTGCTTTTAAGAAGCTGCACGACCTCACCGAGGGTGTGCACACCGCGCTACTTAAGAACCGTGTCTTTGAGTCGCTCAACGCCGTGGTCGAGGACGCTGACATCGATGCCCTCGATGAGGAGATCGCGCGTTCTGAATCCACCAAGGCTAAAAGCGATGGGGCAAGCGTCCCCGCGGTTGCCGCGCACGACGAGTCGCTCGTGCAGCCGTCCAAGGTCGTCGTCCCCTCGCATAGCTCGTCTGCTAACACGGACAAATAACCGCCGTTCACCCGGCAATCCATGAAAGGTCACGCCATGTACGACTTCGAATCTCATATCGTCGATATCCCCGACTATCCCGAGCCCGGAGTCGTCTTTAAGGACATCACGCCGCTCTTTGGCAATCCCGAGGCCCTGAAGGCCATGGTGGATGCCTTGGCCGAGCATTTTGCCGACATGGGCATTACCAAGGTCGTCGGCCCCGAGGCTCGTGGCTTTATGGTCGGTGTGCCCGTGGCCGTCGCCCTGGGTGCCGGCTTTGTTCCCGCACGTAAGCCGGGCAAACTGCCGCGCAAGACGGTAAGCGAGAGCTACGAGCTCGAGTATGGAACGGATTCTATCGAGATCCACGCCGATGCCATCAGCTCTAAAGATACCGTGTTGATTCTGGACGACTTGGTCGCGACGGGCGGAACCGTCGAGGCAACAGGTAAACTGGTGCGAGATATGGGCGCAAAGCTTGTGGGCTACGGTTGTATCCTCGAGCTTGCGTTTCTCAACCCGCGCAAGAAGCTCACGCCTTCTAACGAGGACGTTGAGCTCTTTAGCCTGGTAACGGTGGACTAGCCGCTACCCTTAGATACCGGAAAGGAAGCTACATGCGCACAGCAAATACGCACAAAAACATGGCACGCTGCGCTGCTACGGCAACCCTCGCTTGTGTTTTGGGCCTGGGCCTCGTGGCTCCGGCCTACGCCGATACCGCATCCGACCTTGCCGCTGCTCGAACTAAACTCGAGCAGATTGGCACCCAAACCCAGCAAATTCATGAAGAACTCTCCGCACAGACGCAGGAGCTTGATCAGACTGCAGGCGAGATCACGCAAAAGCAGCAAGAGATTGCCGAAGGTCAGGCAAAGCTTTCGAGCTATGTTGCCGGTGAGTACAAGACCGGCGGCCTGAGTCTCCTTCAGGTCCTGACGGGCGTCGACGATCTGGGCGACATGCTCAACCGTCTGTTCTACTACGGTAAGGTGTCCGACAAGCAGGCCCAGACCATTCAGGAGGTCAAGGACCTTAAGCAGCAGCTCACCGATAAGCAGACCGAGCAGGAGAAGAACGTCGCCGCGACGCAGAAGAAGGTCGACGAGCTCAATGCCCAGCAGGCTGAGGCCCAGAGTGTCGTGAACTCCCTGGATTCTCAGCTGCAGGCCGAGCTTGCTGCCGAGGCCGAGGCCAACGCCGCGCTGCAGGCCGGTATCAACGCCAGCACTGCCGAAAAGGCCACGGTGAGCAACGATACCGCCGGTACGACTGAAAACACCAACAATGGTGGCGGTACGACCAACAACGGCGGCGGCAACACGCCCGCGCCTACGCCCGCTCCTGCTCCCACGCCGCAGCCCGTGACGCCCGCTCCGACTCCGACGCCTTCCGCACCGAGCCAGTCCGTTGACGGCGGTTCCGTTGTTTCGCGCGCCTACAGCAAGCTCGGATACGCTTACTCTTGGGGCGGCATTGGTCCGAACAGCTTTGACTGCTCCGGTTTTGTAAGCTATTGCCTCACGGGCCGCTACTGCCGTCTGGGCACCACCGGCACTTTCATGGGTTGGACCCGCGTGTCCGATCCCCAGCCTGGTGATGTCGTGGTTAACTCTTACCACACCGGCATCTATATCGGTAATGGTCAGATGATTCATGCTTCCGACTACAAAACGGGCGTCATCATCAGCTCCGTCGCAGCCGGTATGAACAACAACTACATCTTCGTACGCTACTAATTTTATTACTGCAGCGAACGAACGTGGGCCTCGCGATCTTGAATCACGAGGCCCATTCTTTTTGCCCCAACCGTTTGCCATAAGATCAGTACGGCTATCTAGTATTCAAAACTAGATAGCCGTCCAATCAATCAAAAAGATGGCTATAATTGTTGGGGAACAATTAGAAAGGACCCTCAATGAGCTGGGCACTTATCTCCGATTCGAGCTGCAATCTTCGCGATTGGCAACCAACCGCACCTCATACCACCTTTGCATTTGCACCCCTTAAGATCCGAGTGGGGGAGCGTGAATTTGTTGATAACCTCTCGCTCGATGTTCACGAGCTCAATTGCGCCGTGCAGGCGGAGTCGAGCGCTTCTTCGAGCGCCTGTCCAAGCGTAGGGGAGTGGGCTGAACTTTTTAAGCTTGCCGACAAGACGATCTGCATGCCCATCTCGGAGGGCGTATCGGGAAGCTACAATGCCGCGGCCACCGCACGTGACATGGTGCTTGCCGAGGAGCCCAACCGCCAGATTCATTTGGTTAACTCACGAGCCGCGGGTGGCAAAATGGATCTGATCTTCTTGCTGTTCGACCGCTATCTTGCGAGCAACCCGGACGTTTCCTTTGAAGACGCCTGCGCTTACTTCGATAGTCTCGAGCAAAACAGCAAGATCCTCTTTAGTTTATGCAATTACGAAAACCTTGCGAAGGCCGGACGTATCCCCAAGGCGGCCGGAGTTATTGCCAACAAGCTCAATATCCGCATTTTGGGCACGGCGAGCGAAGCGGGCAAAATTGAACTCGTTGGGCACACGCGCGGCGAAAAGAAGATGCTCACCAAGATTGTCGACACCATGGAGGCCGAGGGCTTTACTGGCGGCGAAGTCGTTATCGACCACGTCGAGAATGAGACGGGCGCCCAGGCACTAGCCAGCCGCATTGTGGAGCATTGGCCCGGCTCTAAGACCATCATCATGCCCTGCAACGGGCTAGATTCTTACTATGCCGAGATGCACGGCCTCATCATCGGCTACGGCATGGGCGTGGCTTCGGGCCGATAATATCCAACTAGACAAACGTACGGGCGGGATAAGGAGCCTTGGCTCTTTATCCCGCCCGGTCTTATACCTCGGTTAGCTATTAAACCCATTGAACTTTAGGTAGCTCATCAGGTACGCCTTCGATACAAAAGACGAAACCGCACTGCGTACGAGCAGCGATTCGCGCGTAACCTGGTGTGCGGTATCGGGCACGGGAGTCTGCTCGACGGAAAACGCCGCACGAATCGATGCCTCAAGTTGATCGACTACATAATCGAAGGCCGTCGGAGCATCGTAGCTCAAGCGCTGAATATTAAAGAGCGCCTGAACCGCAGCGATGGGCAGCACCTGCTTAAAGATGCAAATGGCGATGAGACGCGCAATCTGCTCACGGCCATACTGCTTTTTAACCGGAGCAGGAATGAGGCCGACCTTCACGTAGTTATTGATCATCGAAGGCGTGATAACGGGCTGCTCAACGCAAATCGAAAGCGGCTCCATCCACAGCGCAACATATTCAATAACCTGATCGCGATAGAGCGTTACGTTGGGCAACTGGTCATAGCGTGGCAGGCTCAACGCGTTAAGTTTACCCACCATATCGGACTGAATAAATGCATCCGGCAGCACCGTCGGCTGAATATCCTCCGGCTTAATGCTGACCGATGTATCGGACATCGGGATAACATGTTTAACGTGGTTCATAAGGGTCCTCCGTTCGTTTACTATATTGTATTCTAGGTTATCTAGTTTTGCATACCACATAGCCGCTAAGTAAAAGTGGTTGGACAGCACATTGTTGCACCGTCCAACCACTATGTTTAAAGATAGCAACCTTACATAAGATATATTATCGTACTTATCCACGGAGAAATGCGTATGCGCTGGTTGCCGCTATGGCTCCGTCAGAAACCGCGGTCACAACTTGGCGTAAACGCTTGGAACGGATGTCGCCAGCGGCAAATAGACCTGGCGTGCGGGTCGCCATGGATTCATCAGTCAGAATGCCGCCATCAGGCGCCAAATCAACTAGATGCTCAACAAGCTCGGTATGGGGTTGCGTTCCGGTAAAGACAAAGATGCCAAACGAGCCGGGCTCAAATGACTCGGTATGAGTCTCGCCGGATGCATTGTCCTTAAAGGTAATCGTCGTTGGCATGACTTCGCCGGAGAGCTCCACAATACTAGTTTGGTACCTAACTGAAATATTATCTTTTGCAAGAACTTTTTGAACCACACCATCGGGGGCACGGAACTGATCGCGGCGCAAAACGACGGTCACGCTGCTGGCAATTTCTGACAAGAACAGAGCTTCCTCACAGGCAGCATTGCCGCCGCCGATGACAAAGACCTGCTTGCCGCGGAAGAACATGCCGTCACATGTTGCGCAATATGAAACGCCACGACCGCGATACGTATCCTCGCCAACGAAACCAGCAGATCGCGGCGTGGCACCCATGCAAGCGATAACGCTCGAAGCCAGCGTATCGCCCATATCATGATGCACCGTAAACAGCGCTGTATCGGCATCGTAATCGATACCCGTAACCATGCTCCATGCAACCTGTGCTCCCAGGCCCTCTGCATGTTGCTGAAAACGCTCGCCGAGTTCGGCGCCACTCAAGAGCGGAATGCCCGGATAGTTCTCGACCTCATTGGTTGTGGCGATCTGCCCTCCCGACATGCCCTGTTCAATCACGGTCGTCGTTAGGTTGGAGCGCGCAGCGTAAATGGCGGCAGCATAGCCCGCGGGGCCGCCACCGATAATAGCAACATCGATCGGCTGATGGGTAGTCATGAAGAGACCTCCTGTCGAAAGATTGGCGTTCTTTGCGCTCATACCCAAATTTAGGCAAACGTGACACTCATGCACTACAATGATTCTTTGCAAAACAAAGATTAAGGGGAGTTATCGATGGATCAAACGCAGACGAGCGACGACGCTCCCCTGCTCACGCACAGCACTCCCCAATCGGAGCAAACCACGCTCTTGGCGAAGCAAAAACCTCTCGTGACCATCGTGCACGCCTCCGTCGGCTCGGGCCACAAAGCCGCTGCAAATGCGATTGCGCAGGCATTCGACCTCATCCGCGGCACCAATGGCATCCCCGAGGATGTTGAGATTGAAGTGCTCGATATCCTTGATTTTGGACGTATTAAATTCGACGGCAATAAGACCGCGGCTTCTTTTACGGGAGCCACGCGCCCCATTTACGACCTGACCTGGCGATATACGCTTACGGGGCATCTTCTCTGGGGTGGCGGCACGGCATGGTCGCGTATTATGTTCCCCGCCTTCAACGAATATGTCCGCAGCCGCAGGCCCATAGCCGTGGTTGCAACACACATTACGGCAGCCAATGTTGCTGTGGGCGCCCGCGTCATCACGGGTATCGATTACCCGGTCATCTGCGTACCAACAGACTATGAAGTCGAAGGCTTTTGGCCCCACAAGGACACCGACCTGTTCTGCGTAGCCAACGAATTTATGGCCGAGACACTTCGCCCCCGTAAGGTTCCCGAGACCAAAATCCGCATTACAGGCATCCCCATTCGCGCCGGGTTTGATACGGACTACAATCGCGAGGAAGAACTTGAGAAGTTCAATCTCCCCGCTGACAAGACCGTTGTGTTGGTGATGGCCGGTGCCAGTTTGCCTCAACCGTACGTTCGCTTTCGCGCGGAGATGGACCGCACACTCCCCTTCCTGCGCAGCTTCGAGGACATGCACTTTGTCTTTTTGCCGGGCAAGGACGAGGAATACGCCACCCGCCTCAAGACGCTCTTCGACGCCATGAAGCTCGACAACGTCACGGTTCTGGACTACGTGGACGACATGGCGGCCCTCATGCACGGCTGCGACCTGGCAATCCTCAAATCGGGCGGACTCACGGTCACCGAGTGCCTATGCGCACATCTGCCGATGATCCTGCTGGGCAAATCATACGGTCAGGAAAAGGCCAACACCACGATGCTCACCGGCATGGGCGCCAGCATGCATGTCACCACCGCACGTGAACTCATCGTGACGTTGCGCCATCTCCACGATCATCCAGAGTCGCTCAAGGCACTGCTCATCAATGGCGAAGTGCTGCGCCGCCCCCGCGCAGCCGAGGACATCGCCATCGCAGCCATGGAGCTCGTAGGCAAACCCCAAAAACGTAAACGAGCCTTCTGCCGCTTCTACTGGGGCGGAAAACCTGCTCATATCAGGTAGACGAAAGTCCGCTGTTCAGCGGGAGCCGCCCATATATCATTCCATGCTCAAACATTCTCGCTGCGCTGCGAAACTGCGCGTGGAACGATATATGGGCGGCTCCCGCTGAACAGCTACGTTTACTTACTAGCAGCTACTTCGGTATCCCCTCCATTAGAACCTGCAAAGGTAAAACAGGAAAATATAAATAGAGTTAGTCGATGCGACAAAGGAGGCATCCCTTTATCGCATCGGCTAACTAGAAAGATTGTTTTATGTCAAGCATGGAGCCCTTTCGCCTGAGCCCCATACATATCGTCCCGCGCGCAGTTTCGCAGTGAAGCGAGAATGTTTGAGCACGGGATGATATGTATGGGGCTCAGGCGAAAGCGGGATCCGTGCGCCCCTGCGAAGCGAGAATGTTTGAGCATGGAATGATATGTGTGAGAGGCGGGCGGGAGGAATACGAGCGTCCCTAGGCGACGCCGCTGGAGCCGAAGCCTCCTTTGCCTCGGTCGGTTTCGTCTAGTTCTTCTACTTCTACGAGGTTGACCGTGGGGACTTCTTGGATGACGAGTTGGGCTATGCGGTCGCCTTTGTTGATTTGGATGTTGTTCGTGGGGTCTAGGTTAATGAGGATGACTTTGAGTTCTCCTCGGTAGTGGGCGTCGATGAGGCCCGGCGTGTTGACTATAGACAGGCCCTGCTTGATGGCCAAGCCGCTGCGGGGCTGGACGAAGCCGGCGTAGCCATCGGGCAGGGCGATGGCCAGCCCAGTAGAGACCAGACGGCGTTCGAAGGGCTTCAGGACGCAGTCCTCGTTGGAGCGCAGATCCAAGCCGGCATCGGTGGGATGGGCGTATTTGGGAAGCTCGACGGTGGGGTCGAGACGCTTTATGTTGACGGTAATGTTGGACATGGAATCACCTTAGCTTGTCGAGCTCTAGCAGAAACTCATCGACGTCTTTGAAATCGCGGTAGACCGAGGCAAAACGGATGTAGGCCACCTTGTCGATCTTGGCCAAGCGCTTGAGCACCATGTCACCCAACTCATGGGACGTGACGGCCGTCAGCGTGCGAGAGCGCAGCTCGACCTCGATGTCGTCGATAATCTCATTGAGCTTCTTAGTGTCGATATCGCGCTTGATGGTGGCGCGCATCAAGCCGACGAGCAGCTTATTGCGATCGAACCGCTGCTTGGTTCCGTCTGACTTAATGACCTCGATTGGGTCTTCGCATCGCTCAAACGTTGTAAAGCGATAGTTACACGAGCAACATTCGCGACGGCGCTTAATGGTGTTATTTGACTCCTGCATACGAGAATCAACGACGCGGGTATGTGCCTTGCCGCATTTGGGACAGCGCATGGTACCTCCTCTTAAACGATAACAAGGGTACCATGCGCAGCGCGATAATGATTACGAACGAGCAGGAACCTTAAGATGCGCACCGGCGGCGAGCGAACCATGCTCCAGATGATTGACGTTACGGATCATGTCGGAAGTCTCTTGCGTGGAAAGGCCTTTGATAGGATATTCCTCGGCAAGCGACCAAAGAGAATCACCAGGCTGAACGCGAATAGTCTCGTAGGTAACGTTGGAAACGGACTCGGCATACGCGGCGTGACGAGCGCTAAAGACCGACGTAGCGAGGACAACGAAGAGCGTAAGCGCAACGGCAACGGCGACAATCGTCGGAACCTTCAGGGCAACGCGGGCCGGCGCAACTACAGCCTGCTGATTGCGAGCAGACTTTACGGTCAAAGGCTGAAAGCCGGAGCGGCCACCCTGAACAACCGTAAAAGTGGGTTCTGCAGGCGTCTCGAGTTTAAGGGCAAGGTTTCCCTGGACCATATTCGTTGCGTTCATCATGTTCTCCTCTCGCGTGTTTTGCTGAGAACAGTTTTATCAAGCCGCGCGGACAAAAATGTCTAGCGCGAGAACGAATGTTCGGTTATTATTATCTTCGAACAGTTGTTCCTGTCAAGCAAAATTCGAACATTTGTTTGACATGGGTAGAGAGGATGCCCTGATGGCTCGCAAAATTACCAAGCGTCAGCAGCAAATTTACGACTTCATCAAGGAATATCAGCAGGAGAAAGGTTATCCGCCCAGCGTGCGCGAGATGGCTTCTGCCGTGGGCCTTTCCTCCCCCAGCACCGTGCACGCCCATCTATCTGCCCTGGAGGCGCGCGGGCTACTCAAGCGCGATGCCACCAAACCGCGCGCCCTGGAACTCTTTAACGAGGACGGTTCCTCTGTCTCAATTTCTAAATCTGACGAGCCCACCGCACCTCGCGGAACGGTCTCGCTACCGCTCGTTGGTCGCGTCGCGGCTGGGATTCCCATTCTGGCCGAGCAGAATATAGAAGACACTTTTACTATCCCGACCGAAATCGCCACTGATCAGGGTTCCTTTATCCTTGAGGTGCATGGGAGCTCAATGATCAATGTCGGCATCTTCAATGGCGATTACATCATCGTCCGTGAACAAAAGAGTGCCATGAACGGCGAAATTGTCGTGGCCATGATTGATGGTTCAGCGACCGTCAAGACATTCTACAAGGAGCAGGGACGCGTACGCCTGCAGCCTGAGAATGACACCATGGAGCCTATCTATGCAACGAATCCCGTTATCTTGGGCAAAGTCGTCGGCTTGATGCGCCGGTTCTTGTAATGCAAAAACGCATCACCATCTTTGATACCGTCCGCGGGTTTACGATGATTTCAATGGCAGGTTTTCACGCTTGCTACGATCTCGCCTACCTGTACGACTGGGATATGCCCTGGTTTACCCAGACCGTCTTTCAAGACATCTGGCGCGCCAGCATCAGCTGGGTATTTTTGTTTATCGCGGGTTGGATGTGCACGCTCTCACGCAACAATGCCAAACGAGCGGCCAAGTACGCTGCCGCAGCTTTGGTCGTCTGGATCGCAACAACGCTCGTATCGGTCGACGATTCAGTGAACTTTGGCATCATTTATTGCATGGCGGCGTGTACCGCTGTGACAACCGTAGCACGACCGATGCTTAAGAAAGTGCCCAGCACGTGGGGCATTGCGATATGCCTCGCTCTCTTCGCGGCGACATGGGGCATCCCGAAATCGACCTATTCATTCCCCTATTTGGCGTGGCTAGGATTTCCCGGCCCCCGGTTTGTTTCAGGCGACTATTATCCAATCATCCCGTTCATATTCATGTATCTCACAGGATACTTTGCTGCGCGCACCGCTCAAAGATGCGAACATCCCGCCCCAAGCTGGGCCTACGCCAACCCCCTGCCGGCGCTCGCCAGCCTTGGACGTCATGCACTCCCCTTTTATCTGCTACATCAGCCCATCATACTGGGCATTTTGGAGCTCGCCTACTCGGTGCGATAACGCTCGAGCCGCGGTGCAATACGAGCCGGCAGTTTCGCCACAATACGAACGCCATCCTCAAGATATTCCTCGTGCAAAAGGGTCCCCTGCTCATGCACGACTGTGATGAGTGCACCTTCACGATATGGAATGTCGGCGGAAAGCAGCACATCGGTGGCGGCCGCCTCGCGAGCAATGCGATCGACGAGATCGTCGAGCCCCTCGCCCGTTTGGGCCGAGAACAGAACAGCTTCCGGATAACGACGACGGAAACTCAATCGATCGACGCTATCGAGAAGATCGATTTTATTGAACACCGTAAGCGTTAAACGCTCTCCGGCACCGATCTCATCAAGCACGCGGTCGACAGCCTCAAGCTGTCGCTCATAGTCCTCATCAGACGCATCCACGACTTTGAGAATTAAATCGGCACCCAACACCTCAGACAACGTCGATTTAAAGGCATCGACCAGACCATGCGGCAGCTTTTGAATAAAGCCGACGGTATCGGTAATCGTCATGCCGCGACCGCCAGGCAGGCGATATGAACGCGTCGTCGGGTCGAGCGTAGCAAACAGCTTGTCCTGCGAAAGTACCGTAGAGCCGGTCAGACGATTGAGCAACGTCGATTTACCGGCATTGGTATAACCGGCTAACGCGACGCGAAACGCCGGTGACTCAATACGACTCTTGGATTGAACATCACGACGCTGTTCAACCTGCTTGATCTCACGTCGAAGCGCAGCGATCTTATTACGAATGAGGCGACGGTCGACCTCGAGCTGACTTTCGCCCTGACCAAAGCGTGAGCCGATGCCGCCGCGCGTCTGTTCCTTGGCGAGATGGCTCCACATGCCGCGCAGACGAGGCAACAGATATTGAAGCTGCGCCAGCTGTACCTGTAGGCGTCCCTCACGCGTCTGAGCATGCAGGCCAAAGATATCCAAGATCAGTGCCGTACGATCGATAATCTTTACCGGCTCGCCCACGGCTTTCTCCAAATAGGATTGCTGCGAGGGCGTCAGGTCGTCGTCAAAAATAACGACATCGGCATCCATGCGATGTACCAGACCGCACAGCTCCTCTACCTTACCGGAACCGATAAATGATTTGGGATAAGGCTTTACCAAACGCTGAGACAAGCGAGCCACGCACTGGGCACCAGCCGTGTGGGCAAGGCGCTCCAGCTCATCGAGCGATCGATCGAGTGGCCATGCATTGTCGCGCCACTCAACACCAACCAAAATGGCACGCTCGGGCTCGGGTGCCGTGGGAACAAGGGGGAAACGAGCCATTAGGCAGCCTCAATACGATGCAGGATATCAGCAACGACCTCATCGATCGTACATTCATCCATATCGAACCACGCGATACGGTCATCGCGTTTAAACCACGAAAGCTGACGTTTGGCATAGCGACGCGAACGCATCTTAATGAGTTCGCGAGCCTCATCCATGCTCGTCACGCCATTGAAAGCATCGATGATCTCTTTATAGCCAATTGCCTGCATCGAAGTCAGGGCATCTCCCAGCCCCTGGTCCATAAGACCGCGAACCTCATCAACAAGACCCTGTTCAAACATCAGATCGACACGCAGGTTAATGCGCTCGTAGAGCACCTCACGATTACGCGTCAGACCAAACCATAGGGCATGATAATGCTCGCGCGGAACACTAAACTGACTTTTTTGCTTTGCATAGGAGATACCATCATCATGCATCTCGAGCGCACGAATCACACGGCGCACGTTATGGGGATGAATAACAGCAGCCGATTCTGGATCGCGCTCGGCAAGCAGAGCATGCAGTTCTTCCTCGCCAATACGCTCGGCAAGCTCCTGATAGCCCGCACGGCGATCGTCCTCAAGTTCACCCGAGGGAAAGTCCATCTCATCAAGGGCGGCCTTGAGATACAGCCCCGTACCTCCGCAAAAAACCGGCAGGCAACCCGAACCAAGGAGACGTTCAACATGTGCGCGAGCGTCAGCCTGATAAAGCGCCGCAGAGTACGCCACACCCGGCTCTACAATGTCGACGAGACGCAGCGGCGCCGTACACTCATTGGGCGCCATCTTTGCGGTACCGATGTCCATGCCGCGATAGATTTGCATCGCATCACACGACAGCACTTCGGACGAAAGACGAGCGGCCAAACGGTCGGCAACATCACTCTTACCTACCGCCGTCGGACCAACGATCGCAACGGCGGAAAGACCTGCCCCGGGAGAAACCATTAGCGCGGCTCGCCCACAACGGAGCCGGACAAATACCACGTCTTAGCAACGTCGACGTTAACATCAACGATCTTACCGACAAGCTGGTCGATGCTGTAACCCTCGGGGATAGGCGCATGAACGGTCTGATTCTTGGGACTCTTACCCAGCAGCACCGCATCGTTCTTTTTACTCGTACCTTCAATGAGCGCCGGCACCACAGTATGAAGCTCACCCTGGTTATACTCGTGTGCCGTGGTCTCGATAACCTTAACCAGGCGGTTGAAACGCTCGAGAATAACCTCATGCGGCGTAGGATCTTCAATCTCTGCAGCCGGGGTACCGGCGCGCTTGGAATAGATGAAGGTATAGGCCTGAGCATAGCGGACCGTCTCGGCAAGTGAGAGCGTCTGCTCAAAGTCTTCTTCAGTCTCGCCCGGGAAGCCAACGATAATGTCGGTCGAGAGCGCGATATCGGGCATGCGATTGCGAATGCGATCGACCAGGCCCAGATAGTCCTCGCGTGTATAACGGCGATTCATCTCTTTGAGGATGCGCGTGGAGCCCGACTGAACGGCCAAGTGAAGCTGCGGCATGACGGCGGGCGTCTCGGCCATAGCGTCGATGGTCTCGGGCAGCAGATCCTTAGGATGAGAAGAGGTAAAGAAGATGCGCTCGACGCCCGTATCGCCCACCGCGCGCAGCAAATCGGCAAAACGTGGCTTGCCAAACAGATCGCGACCATATGAGTTAACGTTTTGGCCCAGCAGCGTAATCTCACGCACGCCCTGGCGCACCAAACCGGTCACCTCGTCGACAATCTCCTCGAAGGGGCGGCTCTTTTCGCGACCGCGCACGTACGGCACGATGCAATAGGTGCAGAAATTATTGCAGCCCGTCATGATGGGCACCCAGGCGTGATACTGGGTCTCGCGATGCCACGGCATGCTCATGGCATCCGTATCCTCATGCTCATTGGTGCGGATATGACGCTTGCCATCAAGGAACGCCTCGGCAATGAGCTCTGCCACATGTGCGATGGAATGCGTACCAAAGATGACATTGACGTTATCGACGTTGGTGAGCAGGCCCTCGCCATCGCGCTGCGCGATGCAACCACCAACGGCAACCACACGCTTGCCCGAAGGCGAAGGCGGCAGGCTTTTACAGGAATTGCACTGGCCGTACAGGCGAGTATCGGCGGCCTCGCGCACGCAGCATGTCATGAAGACAACAATATCGGCATGCTCGGGATCGAGCGCCATGAGGCAACCATACGAATCGAGCAGACCGCTCACGCGCTCGGAGTCGTGCTGATTCATCTGGCAGCCAAAGGTGCGGATAAAGTAGGTTTTACCGGCAAGAATATCGCGTACGGAACGCTGGTCCATGTGCATAAGTCCTAACGATGGAGAGGGGGGGGCGAATCGAGGCAAGCAGAAGCTATGCCACAGGCTTAACATCATCCATGACGACGTTATCCATAGCAGCTCGATTGATCTGGTGAACGTAAATAGAAAGACGGATGGCCGTGCGCGACTCCCCGTTAATGAGGATGTCGGAGAACACGGGCGCGCAGGAAATATCAAACCCGGTTGGAATCAAAAAACCGCGCGCAATAGCCACGGCCTTTATGGCCTGGTTGACCGCACCGGCGCCGACACACTGAATGTTGACGGGCACACCATCCTTGACCATGCCGGCGATGGCGCCGGCAACGGACGCGGGCGATGATTTGCTTGATACCTTCAGGCAATCCATGAAGAAACTCCTGCGTTTAAAAGTACGTTTTAACTGCAATAACTGTATCGTACCGAGTGGACTCGGTAAAGGCACTATTCCTCTTTGGCAAGATCGAAGGTCACAGTGATTCGATCACGCGAAACACGAATCTTTGGGTCACCGCAAAGGTTGAGATAGTACCGGGCGGCAAGGTCATTAAAGTCACGCTCCACAGCACGCGAAAACTGTGCCATGTCATCCTTGGCAATACGTAGCCCGCGACGATCCTTTGCAAGATCGACAGGAGCCGGCGCATGCGAGGACGAATCACGCTCGCGCAGCAGACGCGCGGTCACACCGCGAACGGGTTTAATCTGCCCTGCCAAAATGCGATGGGCCGTGCGCTCGGACATCTCAAGACCCAAACCCGAACAGATACGGATAAAGTCCTCGGCATCAGAGGCAAGGCCTAAACGATCGACAACCGGAAGCTCGCTCTCGTCATCAATGAACAGGAGACGCGACGTATCGAGCCGACTTGACGCCTGAGCATAAAGGGTCGCGGCAATCTCAGACGGAGAACCAAGATAGACATCGCAACCACGCAACTCCTCGAGCGCAAACTCACAAGCAGCGCGAATAATATTATGCGGACCGCGAGCACAGACATAACGTCCATCCTCATCCTTGACGGCCTGGGGCCAGCTGGACTGATCGGCACGCTCGCTGAGGCGGTCGGCCGCAACGCTCACCTTAAAGGCCGAGCCAAGATCGACACCGGACGTGACCACACGGGCCTCGTCGGTGTTCTGCTTGATCGAAAACAATGCCATGCCACGACCGTGAACGCCCCAACGGTCCATCTTCATGCTCTCGAGCTTGGAGGTAACGCGGGCATCGAAGATTCGCTCTTGCATATCCTGCGGAACGCCCGAACCGTTATCCAGAAAGACAAGCGTGCGGACGCCATCTTCCTTGGTCATAGCGAGATAGACTTTGTCGGCGCCAGCATCGCGAGCATTACGGAGCATTTCAATGACGATATCCTCGACATGCTGAATGTCGTGCTTTGCCTGGCGCCTCTCGGCCTCCGAAACGCGGAGGCGGACATAACCCTCGCCAAGGTTCTCCTCGACGCGAAGGTTGCCCTCCCCCGACATCGACGCGATAAATGAGATGAGCTCGTTCGCGTCGCTCATGTTATTTAGCGATATCGACAGCGCGGCTCTCGCGAATCACGACGACGCGCACCTGACCGGGATACTCCATCTCTTCCTCGATCTGATGGGCGATATCGTGAGCCAGGACCGTGGACTGGGCATCGGAGATCTTGTCCGGCTGAACCATGACGTGGACCTCGCGACCAGCCTGCATGGCATAGGTACGCTCGACGCCATCATGGGAGTTGGCGATCTCCTCGAGCTTCTCAAGACGCTTGATGTAGTTCTCGGCAGACTCGCGACGGGCACCGGGGCGAGAGGCAGAGACAGCATCGGCAGCCTGTACCAGGACATCGAGCACCGTGTTGGGGTCGACGTCGGCATGGTGAGCCTCGATAGCGTGGACGATAACGGGCTTCTCGCCATAACGGCGGGCAAGCTCGGCGCCGATGACGGCATGCGGGCCCTCGACGTCATGGTCGATTGCCTTGCCCAGGTCGTGCAGCAGGCCGGCGCGCTTGGCGGTCACAACGTCCAGGCCAAGCTCGGAAGCCATCACGCCGCACAGGTCAGAGACTTCGAGGGAGTGCTGAAGCACGTTCTGACCAAACGAGGTACGGTAGCGCAGGGCACCAAGGGTCTTGACGATCTCGGGATGCAGGTCGTGGATGCCGGTATCGAAGGCAGCCTGCTCGCCAGCCTCGCGCACGCGCTGCTGAACCAGGTCGGCAGCCTTGTGATACATCTCCTCGATGCAGGCGGGGTGAATGCGGCCGTCGGCGATGAGGTTCTCGAGGGCAACACGGGCGGTCTCACGACGGACCGGGTCGAAGCTCGAAAGAACGACAGTCTCGGGCGTGTCGTCGATCACGAGGTTGACGCCGGAAACCTGCTCGAAGGTCCGGATGTTGCGACCCTCGCGACCGATGATACGGCCCTTGAGGTCATCAGAGGGAATGTGCACGGAGGTAACGGTGACCTCGGCTGTGTGGTCGGCAGCGCAGCGCTGAATCGCCAGGGACAGAATCTCCTGGGCGGTCTTGTGGCACTCGGCGCGAACCTGCTGCTCGGACTCGCGAATGATCGTGGCAGCCTCGTGGGTGACCTCGCCGCGAACCTTATCGAGGAGCTCCTTGTGGGCGTCCTCGCGGGTCAGGTCGGCGATACGCTCGAGCTCAGAGGTCTGCTTGGCGCAGAGCTCCTCGAGCTCGCGGGAGCGCTTCTCGACCTGACCGGCCTGGCTGGACAGCTGGTGCTCACGCTTGTCGAGAGCGTCGTTTCGGCGATCAAGGGACTCCTCGCGCTGCATCACACGGTTCTCGAGCGTACGAATCTCGCTCTTACGCTGCTTATCCTCGGCCTCGGCGGCCTGCTTGTTCTTGATGATCTCCTCTTTAGCCTCGAGCAGAGCCTCTTTTTTGAGGGTCTCGGCCTGACGCTTAGCATCACCGATCAGGGACTCAGCCTGTGCGTGTGCCGACTGGATCTTTTCGTCGGCCTCGTGAAGACTACCCTGCTTGGCGGTGCGCATGTAGGCAATGGCGGCGATGGCACCCAAAACGATGCCAACGAGCGCTGCGATGATAGGCATGCTCACTCCTTTTTATGGATTCGTTACACAACAAAGCGAACCGTCCTTACGAACGGCTCGCGGCATTTGAGTAATATGGGCGCAGCTTATGCGGGTCGGATACAGATAAACATATAAACAAACTCATCACAGATGAGCACATATCACAAAGCAAATGACAGTGTTTATCGTACGTTGAACCACAACAACTGTCAAATAAATGGCCCCGGCACGGCGGCTAAAACGCGGTGAACGGCAGGGTCACAAAACGCATACGCCTAAACCGCACATTCCTCGCGTTCGGCATCGAGACGTGCCTTAACGGCATCGGCGGCGATGTGATACGAGAAGCCCTTGCCCATCAAAAACCGAACCAGTTTTTCGAATCCGCGCGTCTCTGGAACACGCCGCTTGGCGAGCAGGGCTGACGCACGCGCCAAATCGTCTTCGACGGCAAAATAATCCTCGGGATAACCGGGAATGTCATCGAGCACGACATGACGGCGCTTGAGCTCGGTCTCGATTTTGCGCTGTCCCCAACCGCGCCGCTTGCGCTCCTCGATAAAGTACGAGCAAAAGCGGTTGTCGTCTAAAAAGTGATACTCGGTGGCGCGCTCGACGGCGAAATCGATCGCGGGCTGGTGAAAGCCGTAGCGAGCCAGCTTGTCACGGACCTCACCCGTCGCATGGTCGCGGCGCGATAGCATCTCGGTCACCATGGTAAGTGCACATTTACGCTCGATGAGCTGCACCGCCTCACGGAAGTTGTCCCAATCACAGGGAAGATCGGGGCGGTTTTTGACATACAGCCACGCGACCCGCACGGGAATCCAAATGGACCGCTCAAAACCGCCCTCAAGCTCACAATCGATATGTGCGCAAGGCTTTTTGGACGCATACCCGCTCGAGAACGAGGAGGCCGCCTTCTTATCGGGAAAGACGACCGTGGCCTCGGTCACCGTATACGACATGAGCGTAACCGCTACTCGTCGTCATCATCGAGCATGGCGGAACCATCGATGGCGTAAAGCTCGTCAAACTCCTCAGGCGCAGGCTGATCGGTCAGCTCGACCTCGGACGGAGCATCGTCATCAAACTCAAGTCCACAGGCAAGGCGGACCTTATGCTCAATCTCGTCGGCACAATCGGGGTGTTCGCGCAGGAACGCCTTGGCGGCCTCGCGACCGTTGCCGAGCTTATCCTCGCCATAGGCAAACCAGGAGCCCATCTTCTTGCAAATGCCGCACTCGACAGCCATGTCCAGAATCGAGCCCTCCTTAGAGATGCCCGTACCGTACATGATGTCGAACTCAGCAGAACGGAACGGAGCTGCCACCTTGTTCTTAACGACCTTGGCGCGCACGCGGTTACCGATAACCTCGTCCTTAAGCTTAATGCTGTCGATGCGGCGAATGTCGATACGCACCGAAGAGAAGAACTTAAGGGCGCGGCCGCCCGTCGTGGTCTCGGGGTTGCCGAACATGACGCCGATCTTCTCACGCAGCTGGTTAATGAAGATGCACGTCGTGTTGGACTTGGACAGCGAGCCGGCGAGCTTGCGGAGCGCCTGGCTCATCAGGCGAGCCTGAAGACCGACCGTAGTGTCGCCGATTTCTCCCTCGATCTCGGCACGCGGGGTCAGCGCGGCGACGGAGTCGACGACGATAGCATCGATGGCGCCGGAACGCACGAGCATGTCAACAATCTCGAGCGCCTGCTCACCCGTATCGGGCTGGGAAATCAGTACCTCGTCGATATCCACGCCGATGCGCGCGGCATACGTGGGATCAAGCGCGTGCTCGGCATCGATAAATGCCACAACGCCACCCATTGCCTGGGCCTCGGCCAGGATCTCGAGCGAAAGCGTCGTCTTACCGGAGGACTCAGGACCGTAAATCTCGACGATACGGCCGCGCGGCACGCCGCCGATACCCAGCGCGGCATCGAGGGCCAGGGCGCCCGTGGGAATGGCCTCGACCTCGAGCTCGGGGCCACCGTCGCCGTACCTCATGATGGAACCCTGGCCGAATTTCTTCTCGATCTCGGCCTTGGTGGTGGCGATCATCTCATCGCGCTCTTTACCCGTCGTGCGAGCATGAACGGTACGTACGGGACCTGAATTCTTGGCCATGAATAGCCCTCCTCTTAACAACCTGCATCGATAATAAACGAACGGCTGTTCGTGGTCAACCGTTCAGGCCAATCATATGCAGGCGGTCTTTCCAAAACCCAACCAAACGCCGACCAAACACTGACCAAATACTTGACCACAAAGGACCAAATATGAACAAGGCAGGCAAAAATACATCTACAACCAGCACAAACGCTAAATTTGTCAGAGGTCCCTATCTCCACAATTAAGGGGCCCTAAGGCCCCTTAAAACATGTCTATTCCATAGAGTTGAGCACAAGGGCAATGCGCCCCAATGCCTCCGCGACCGCATGGGCACGAACACACGAACGGTCGCCCTCATAGTGGCAGCGCACAGAGTCCACGACCGGCACGCCCCCATCGGCGGAACGATGCGCCCAGCCAATATAGAAAGTGCCCGCCGGATCGTCCTCAGTGCCACCGCCGGGGCCGGCATAACCCGTTGCGCTCACTGCAATATCGCTCTGGTACAGCTCCAGCGAACCCACCGCCATCTCGCGCGCGGTCTGATGCGACACCGCGGTATAGCGGTCGAGCGTCTCCTGCTCAACACCAAGAACACGATGCTTAATCTCATCGCAATAGGTCACCGCACCGCCACGCAGCACCGCCGAGGCGCCCGGGATATCGGCAATCGTCGAGGCGATCATACCCGCCGTCAGCGACTCAGCCGTCGAAACCGTCACGCCCCGAGCGCTCGCGCGCTCGACAATATCACGCGCCAGCTCCTCGTTATGTGCGGAAATCTGCTCAAAAGAGTCCGTCATACCCACCAGGACCTAGACCGAAAAGACGATCTTGCGGCAGTTCCAGAAGTACTGGGCGCCCGAGATAACGGTCAGGACAACGGCAACGGCGTACAGGAAGCGCGACACCGAGTAGATGCCGAGCGTCAGCGCCACCGGGCCAAGGTGCAAGCCGGCCATAGCAAAAACGCACAGGTAACCGCAAATGGAGACCATCGTGGTTGCCGTCTTGTACTTGCCGAGCTTATCGGCCGCAACGACCACACCGGCCGCACTCGCGACCATGCGAAGGGCGCTCACCAGCAGCTCGCGGAACAGGATAATGAACACGGACCACACGGTCACCGCGCCAAAATCCAAGAACAGCAGCAGGGCCGAGAACACGAGCAGCTTATCGGCGATGGGGTCCAAGAATTTACCGAAGTCGGTGATCTCGTTGCGCGAACGCGCCAGATAACCGTCGACCTTATCGGTGCACGACAGGATCACATACAGAATGAAGGCAGCGGCGGCGAGCGGGCCGTCGAAGGTGCTCCAATCCGTACCGGCAACACTCGTGTGAGAAAGCGCCGACACGATCATGAACACCGGGATAAAGACGATGCGAACGCACGTCACGATGTTGGCGGGCGTCCAGACACTCGTCAGTTCCTTATTGCTCTCGTTAGCCACGACGCTCTCCTACTCCACAACATGACCGATAAGCTCATAGCAGAAGCTATCGGTAAACTCGACGGTCAGAATATCGCCCACGGACGCCTCGCTGGCGTCCAGATGCACCGCGCCATCGGAATCGGGCGCCTGGAACCAGGCATGGCCGATCAGCTCGGCGCCATCCTCGGTCTCTTCGATACCGTCGACGATCACCTGGGCGCGCTCGCCCACATGTGCGGCAGTGGCGGCAAAACCGAGCGACTCGGCCAGGTCCATGGCCTCCTGGGCGCGCTCGAGCTTGACCTCTTCGTCGACCTGACCCTCCATCTTAGCGGCCAGGCTGCCCTCCTCCTGCGAGTAGGCAAAGACGCTCGTGTAGTCAAAGCCGACGGTGTCCATAAAGTCGATAAGGTCGCGGAACTCGTCGTCGGTCTCGGTCGGGAAGCCGACCATGGCCGTGGAACGGATCACGATGCCGGGGATACGCTCACGCAGATCGCGGAACAGGTCCTCGAGCTCCTGGCGCGAACCAGAACGGCGCATGGCCTTGAGAATGCGCGCGTCGCAGTGCTGCACGGGGATATCGATATAGGGCAGCACCTCGGGCGTATCGCGAATCGTCTCGATGAGTTCGTCAGTCATGCCCTCGGGCTGCAGATAGAGCACGCGGACCCAGACGTTGTGCGGGCGCACGGCCTCGGCGACGGCACGCAGCAGCTGCGCCAGATTGCGCGGCGAGCCATCGGCGACGTCCTCGTCGGCAAAGTCGGTACCCCAGATGCCCGTGTCCTGGCCGATCAGCACGATCTCGCGCACACCGCCGGCAACCAGGTCGCGCACCTCGGAGATGATGCTCTCGGCATTGCGCGAATGATAGCGGCCGCGGATGTAGGGAATCATGCAGAAGCTGCAGAAGCGGTTGCAGCCATCGGAAATCTTGACGTAGGCGACAGCACCCTCGACGGTACGTTTGACCTGCGGGATATAGGCTGCAATCTCGCGCTCGACACCCAGCACGCCATCGATGACCGCCACGATGCCATCCTCCTCGTCGGCCTTCACAAAGGCAGCGACCTCGGGCAGCTCGTCAGGCAGGTCGTCGCCATAGCGCGACGGCACACAGCCGCACATAACGATGGGGCAAGAACGAACGCCGTCCTGAACCTCGTTGGCGAGCTCGAGCGTGGTCTCGATGCTCTCGGACGTTGCGGAGGCGAGGAACGAGCATGTATTGACGATGGCGATATCGGCATCCTGCGGGTCGAATGCCTCCTCGTAGCCCGCAGCAGTCAAAAGAGAACGCATGCGGTCGGTGTCGACCTCGTTCTTAGCGCACCCGAGGGTGATGTAGAGCACGGAGCCCAACGGTGTATCCATTTTGGAGAGCGGTCCTTTCGAATGATATTAGCGGTAGTTGGTGAACTGTAGCGGCTGGCCGTAGTCCTGGTCGCGCAGGAACTGGATTACGGTCTGCAACGCATCCTTCGAAGCAGAGGAAACACGCAGCTTGTCGGCCTCGATGGTCACCTTGACCTTGAGCTTTTGGTCCTTGATGTCCTTGTTGATCTTCTTGGCGGTCGCCTGGTCGATACCCTCGACAATATGGCCGAGCACGCGCACGGTGCCGCCCGATGCCGCCTGAGGAGCATCCCACGAGACAGCCTTGAGGTCAATGCCGCGCTTGATGAGCTTGGAACTCAGCACGTCGATAATCTGCTTAGAGACAAAGTCAGCCGGGGCGCTGATCGTAAAGAGCTTGTCGCCCTTCGAAAGCTCGATCGTGGCGCCGGAATCCTTAAGGTCATAGCGCTGGGAAATCTCGCGCGTGGTCTGCTGGAAGGCGTTGTCGACCTCTTGCATGTTGACCTCGGACACGACGTCGAAGCTGGAATCTTTAGCCATGATGTTTCCTTTCGCGTACGAGCGGCTTAGTAGCTATCGTACGAATAGTCAATAGAATCGGTGGGTGTCTGACCGTCAGTTGCGGTATCGGCGCCATCCGTGGACTGGGCATCGGTAACGTCGGTGGTATCGGCACCATCGGTGGTATCGGTACCATCAGAACTTTCACCATTCTCGGAATCAGTCGTCTCCTTCTTGGGAACGGTGATCGTCACACGCGCCACGCCCGAGGTCTTGGTATCGTAACGAACCTTTTCACCGTTCTTGGTAACGGTGACATCGGAAGGCTTGGACGTGGTGATCTCGATCGAGGACTCGGGCGAGTACTCCTGCTCAAAGGGGCCAGTCGCTTGGGCGCCATAGACCGACTTGCCGTCGACCTTGACCTCAATCCACGCGGTCTTTCCCTTGGCAACGGAGACTTTGACCTTCGTGACCTCGTTCTCTTCCTTCTTGGCCGTCGTCTTGGTAGCGTCCGAGTCAGTCGACTCATCCGTCGCCTCATCGGTGTCTTCGTCCTCGTCGGCCGTTTCGGTCTTCTTAGAAGACTTCTTGGTCGTCGTCTTGGTAGCAGTGGGCGTCTCGGGCGTGATCTCGGGCGCCGAAGATGCGCAGCCGCGCAGAAGCACCACGATGAGCACAATCAACAGCAGCGCAACGGCACCGATGCCGGCGTAGACGATACGCGGATCGAGCCCGTTGTTTTGAGGAGTACGTGATCCGCCGCGTCCACGACTGGAACTGCTGCGGCCGCCTCCCTGAGGCATACGACCACGATTGCTATCGGAACGGCCACGATAGCCACCCTGGCCCTGAAGGCTGCGCTGACCCGAGCGGGGCGCAAGTTCACCGCGGCCTTGATAGCCACGCTGTCCCGCACGCGGAGCCGAAGAGCGCTGGCCATACGGCTGCGATTGAGAGCGAAGACGCGGCGTCACCTGTGTGGTATCGGCATCCGCATAGCCACCGCGAGAGCGTCCGGTGGAGACACCACGGTAACCGCGATCGGAATAGCCGCCGTCGCCGTAGCCGGCACGAGGGTCACGCGCCACGCCGCGAGCAGCGGGGAGTGCGCGGTCCTCGGGCATCGGCGTACTGCGGAACCGGTCACGCTGCGAGCGAATCTCCTCGCCCGAACCCGTCTCGGTAATATAACCGGCCTGCTGAGGACGCTGTCCATAGCGGGTCGAACGACCGCCCTGAACCATCAGGAAGCGCCCGTTATCGACCGAGGAACGCGAATTAACGTAGCCAGCGGCGTCCTGAAAACGACCGCCCTGCTGCGACGTCTCGCGTTCGTATGCCATCAGATCGTCAAAGTAGGCATTGACGACCTCGCGCGGATTGAGGCCCAAAAAGCGAGCATAACTCGAAATCATGCCCTGCGCATAGCCGCGCGGCGGCATCGAAGCAAAGTTACCGGTCTCGAAAAACTCGATGATCTGCGGCCTGATTTTGATGGTGTTGGCGACTTGCTGAATGGAAAGGCCCATTCGGCGACGCTGCTCAAGCAGCATGTCACCAAAGCGTGCAGCCATCAGAATCCTCCAAACTCACGATCTTCACGTGCCATCTCGGCATCGACAGACTCCAGCGCGGCAAGCCCCTCCTCGTCCAACAGGACCTCGCGCGGCTTAGAACCGTCGGGCGGGCCGACGACACCCTTTTCTTCCAGCATATCCATAATACGCCCGGCACGCGCATAGCCAACCTTCAGACGACGCTGCAGGCCAGATGTGGAGCCAAGCTGCGATTCCACCACAATATGGGCGGCTTCCCAAATGAGCGGATCATCGTCTTGCGGCTCGGCGACTCCGGTACGGACAATGCCGCCGCCACCCGCCATGGACATGGAAGCGGGCGCCACGGCAGACAGGATCTCCTCGTGGTAGTCGGGCTCGCTCTGCGACTTGACGAACTCGACGATCTCGTTGATTTCATCATCCGAGACAAAGCAGCCCTGGATACGGCGGGGCTTGCCCCAGTCGACCTTAGAGAACAGCATGTCGCCCAAACCGGTGAGCTTTTCGGCACCCATCTGGTCGATGATGACGCGCGAGTCGATGCCCGTGGCGACGTTAAAGGCGATGCGGTTGGTGATGTTGGCCTTGATGAGGCCCGTCACAACGTTGGAGCTCGGACGCTGCGTAGCCACGATGAGGTGAATACCGGCGGCACGGCCCAGCTGAGCAATACGCACGATCGAGGCCTCGACATCCTTACCGGCGACCATCATCAGGTCCGAGAGCTCGTCGATGATGATGACCAGGTAGGGCATCTTTTGCGGCGGGTTATCGTAATGCTCAAACTCGCCGGCGGCCTGCTTTTCGTTGTAGGTCGAGATCTTACGCACGTTGAGACGCTCGAAGACCTTCAGGCGACGCTCCATCTCGGACACGGCCCATTGCAGAGCGCTCGCGGCCTGCTTGGGCTCGGTCACTACAGGCACGTAAAGATGCGGCAGACCGTTATAGCCCGCAAGCTCGACGCGCTTGGGGTCGACCATGATCAGGCGAACGTCCTCGGGAAGGGCGCGCATGAGCAAGGTCGTGATGATGGAGTTGATCATGACCGACTTACCGGAACCCGTGGTACCGGCGATCAGCAGGTGGGGCATCTTGGCAAGGTCGGCGACGACCGGCGTACCCTCGGCATCTCGACCGATGGCGAGCTCGAGCGGACCGCCCTTCACATAGGGAAGCACGTCGCCCAGGTTGACGTTCTGGCGCTTGCGATTGGGGATCTCGATACCCACAAGCGAGGTGCCGGGGATCGGGGCAAAGATACGCACGGACTGGGCAGCAAGCGATAGCGCGATATCGTCCTCGAGGCTCGAAATCTTGCTCACGCGCTCGCCCTCGCCAGGTTGCAGCTTAAAGGTCGTCACCGTGGGGCCGGCGATCCAGCCGACCACGCGGGCACTACGACCAAACTCCAGCAAGGTGGACTGAAGCGACTCGGCAGTCTGTTCCAGCTCCTTGTCAGAAGACGCAGAGGAAGCCGACTGCGGGTTGGCATGCAGAATCTCAAGTGGCGGAAGTTTGAGGCCGTCCTCTTCTTCGCCCTCGTTATCTGCGGCGCCGCCGTCCGCTCCCCCATCGCTAGCCGCAGCCGATTCGACAGCACTCAAGGCAGGCGCATCGGCAACCTTGGGATGCTTCAAGAAGTCGGGGATCTGAGGTGCTGCCGAGACAGGATTCACGGCAAACGGCGGCTCGGACTCGTCGATCTTATCGGGGTCGTCTTCCATCGAAAGCTGACCGGTTACCTGGTCGCGCTTTGCATGGCGACGCGGCAGCAAAGTTGTCTTTGCGGTCTCAATCAGACCCTCGTCGTCCTCGTCATCGCCCTCGGTGAGCTCAATCTCGCTCTCGGACCAAGACGGATCGGGCTCACTTGTATTCAACTTGGGTGTGGCCTTGCTCTTCTTGGCATGACGGCGCGGCAGCAGCGTCGTCTTAGCGCGCTCAGCCTCCACGGCATCGGACACGTCGACAAACGGATCCTCGTCGTCATCGTCCAAAACCGGGTCCACATCATTGCCCATGACCGTGGTCACGGCCGCATCGGAGCCCTTTTGACGAAAAATGCTCAGGTGCGGACGGGCGATACCAGGCACCGACAGGGCCTCATCGTCACCCCACGGACTCGCGTTGACGTCGGCACGACGGCGCTCGGCAAAATCTGCCGCACGGTCGCGGGCAGAGCGCAAAACGCCGCCCACCGAAAAGCCAATGATGACCAAGCCCACGACGACAAGGCCCAGCAGGACTACCATCGCGATAGGCTTACCCAGGGCATTTTGCAGCGCACTCGCAATAAACGCACCGATGTAGCCACCCGAGGCGGACAGATTTTGCGGCGTGAACATAAGGTCGCACGAGTCGCTCGTACCCGGCACCATCAACGAAAGAATGGAGACGACGGCAATAAAGACCACGGCGCCGCCCGCAACAGAGCGCGCGTTGAGCGGCGAGTCCTCGCCTAAAAAGAGCGTGGCGGCAAACAGCAAAATGACGATCGGCAGCACGTAGGCGCCCAGACCAAAGCCCAAGTGATAGAAACCGGCAACCGCAGCCGTAACGGGCGCAGTCGCCGGCGAAATCACGGCAATAAAGGACGCAATCGCCAAAACGGCAATGACCACGCCGGCGATATCGCGGTTGGCCGAGGGCTCGACCAAGGGCTCGAAATCATCGAACTCGGACTCGTGGCCCTTATTGGCACGCAGATGGGAACCGGCACCCTTAGCAGATGCCGGTTGGTTGTTGGCCTTATTGCCTTTGGCGTTTTGTGCAGATCCGCGCGCCAAACTAAACCTCCATGACGACCGGGATGATCATCGGACGAGTGCGCGTACGGCTCCAGATAAAGTTGGAGAGCGAGTCGCGCACGGCCTTGCGAATGGCATCGGAACCGCTGCTCGTAAAGCTGAACTTGCCCTTCTCGATCGTCTTCATAATGGACGCGGAGGCATCCTCGGAGAACTGGTCGTCGATGGCAAACGAGACGCCGCGGCCCGAGAACTCGATGGCCTCGATCTTCTTGTGCTTGAGCGAGACGATGGCAACAGCGGTAACCATACCGTCGTTGGCGAGCTTCTGGCGATCGCGCAAGACGATGGGGTCGGTATCGCCGATACGCAGGCCGTCGACGTAGACGACGCCGGACTCGACGGGCGTACCGCGCTTGACGATACCGCCGCGCATCTCGAGCGTGTCGCCGTTATCGAGGATAAAGATATGATCGTCCTTGAGACCCATCTTGCGGGCCAGCTGGGCATGGGCGCGCAGGTGCACGGCCTCGCCGTGAACCGGCATAAAGTACGTGGGCTTGGCCATGGCCATCAGGAGCTTGAGCTCCTCCTGGCTGCCGTGACCGGAGACGTGAACGAGAGCGCGGTTCTTATCCCACACGTCGCAGCCGAGCTTGGCCAGGCTGTTGACGACCTGCTGGACGGCCTTCTCGTTGCCGGGAACAGGAGTTGCCGAGAGGATAACGGTATCGCCCTCGTGGATGGAGAGCGTCTTGTGCTCGCCATTGGCCATGCGGGACAGGGCCGACAGCGGCTCGCCCTGCGAACCGGTGCACATGACGACAATCTTGTCGTCGGGCAGGTTATCAATGTCAAAGGCATCGATGATATCGGCATCATCGATGTTGAGATAACCGAGCTCGCGCGCCACGCGGGTGTTCGTGAGCATGGAACGACCGGTCACAACGACCTTACGGCCGCACTTGCGGGCGGCATCGCAGATCTGCTGCAAACGATGGATGTGGCTCGAGAACGATGCGACGAACACGCGACCCGGGGCGTTCTTGATGGCGTGCAGCAGGTTGGGACCAACCTCGGCCTCAGACTTGGTAAAGCCGGGAACCGTGGCGTTGGTGGAGTCAGAAAGCAGCAGGTCGATGCCCTGCTTGGCAAAGCGGTTGATAGCGGCATAGTCGGGCGTGACGCCGTCGATGGGCGTCTGGTCGAGCTTAAAGTCGCCGGTGTGCATAACGGTGCCCTGATTGGTGCGGATGAACACGCCCAGAGCGCCGGGGATGGAGTGCGTCATCGAGAAGAAGTCGAGCGAGATGCCGCCGAGGTTGACATGGCTGCCACCCTTGACCTCGCGGAACTTGGGCGCGCGGATGCGGAACTCAGAAAGCTTGCCCTCGATAAAGCCAAGCGTCAGCTTGCTCGAGAAGATGGGCACCTTATTGTTGAGGTCCTGCAGCAGATACGGAAGCGAACCGGTGTGGTCCTCGTGGCCGTGGGTGACGACGATACCGCGGAGCTTCTCCTCGTTCTCCAGAACATAGGTGTAGTCGGGAAGCACCAGGTCGATACCAGGCTGGGAGTCATCCGGGAACATGAGGCCGGCGTCGACGAGCACCATGTCGTCGCCGTACTCGAAGACCGTCATGTTCTTGCCGATGCCGTCAAGGCCGCCGAGCGGGATGATCTTCAAGGGAGATGATTTTTTAGCTGCCATAGGTGAGTGTTGTTTCCTTTCTTCGAAACGGGTCTGGAACAACCGACGGGGCGCTTCTGGCAAACCGACCGCCGGGCACATACAACAATGCATCGTAGAGTCGATGCAATAACCACAGTATGATACCCATTTGCACAACAACAGACCACCCATGCATCAAAGCCCCATCTGAACTGGTCTATCCCGACGGTTTCCCGTGGGGCGGGCACTGATGAAGTTTCCTGCTCTACAGTCCTGCTCACGACGGAGGCCACATTAAGTGGCCTCCTGTTCGTGCGGAACTCGCGATAAACTTCATCAGTGCCCGCCCCACGGGAAACCTGCAGAAAAGGAACAGGTTTATTTTGGTCAGTTTTATCTGGGAAGATGCTGCTGCGGCTATCTACAGATCTGAAATCTGACTACTGAATAGATTGTCTAACTAAATAGCGAGCGGCACTAACCAGCCCTTTTGCTTGCGCCCGGGAGGGACGCATATGAAGTTTATCGCGAGTTCCGCACGCAAAGGAAAGCACTTAATGTGCTTTCCGTCTTACGCAGGACTGTAGAGCAGGAAACTTCATATGCGGCCCTCCCGGGCGCGAGCAAAAGGGCGACCCCTGTCCGGAGTCGCCCTTGTTGAGCTGCTTATGTTTAGCTGTTACTCGGCGTCGTGGTGACGGCGGGGCTTTCGGCCTCCGTTGTCGCCGGGACGGCGCGGACGGTCGCTGCGCTCAGAGCGCTCGCGACGCGGACGCTCACGGCGCTGGAAGTGCTCGCCGTCGCCCTCGGAGGCACCCTCGGCACGAGCCGGGGCCTCGGGCTTATCAAGACGATCGAGCGAGATCTTGCCGCGATCGTCGACCTCGATGACGACGACCTTGACCTCGTCGCCCACGTTGAGGACGTCCTCGACCTTCTCCACGCGGCCCTTGGCGACGCGGGAGATGTGCAGCAGGCCGTCCTTACCGGGCAGCAGGTTGACGAAGGCGCCGAAGGGCTGGATGGAGACCACACGACCGGTGTACTCCTCGCCCGGCTCGGGAACCTTGATGATGAGCTTGATACGCTCGACGGCCTGGTCGACGGACTCGCCGGTGCCGCCAACAAAGACGGTGCCGTCCTCCTGGATGTCGACCGAGGCGCCGGTCTCGTCCTGGATACCGCGGATGACCTTACCGCCGGAACCGATGACGTCGCGGATTTTGTCGGTCGGAACCTGGATGGAAACGATGCGCGGAGCGGTGCTGCGCGTGGTGTGGCGCGGCTCGGGGATCACATCGAGCATCTTCTGCAGGATGAAGACGCGACCCTCCTTGGCCTGCTGCAGAGCGCGGGCCAGGATGTCAAAGGTGAGGCCGGTGGCCTTGTTGTCCATCTGCAGAGCGGTGATGCCCTCGGTGGTGCCGGTGACCTTAAAGTCCATGTCGCCCAGGAAGTCCTCGAGACCCTGGATGTCGGACAGGACCACGGTCTTGCCCTCCTCCTGGATCAGGCCCATGGCGATACCGGAGACCGGGCGCTTAATGGGCACGCCGCCGTCCATAAGGGCGAGCGTAGAACCGCAGGTCGAAGCCATCGAAGAGGAGCCGTTGGACTCCATGACCTCGGAGACGACGCGGATGGCGTAGGGGAACTCGTTCTCGTCGGGGAGCACCGGAAGCAGAGCGCGCTCAGCAAGGTTGCCGTGGCCGATCTCGCGGCGCTTGGGGCTGCCCATGCGGCCAGTCTCGCCGGTGCAGAACGGCGGGAAGTTATAGTGGTGCATGTAGCGCTTGCCCTCGGTGGGCTCGATGGTATCCAGACGCTGACCCTCGTTGAGCATGCCGAGCGAAAGAACCGAGAGCACCTGGGTCTGGCCACGCTGGAACAAACCGGAGCCGTGAACGAGCGGCAGGTAGTTGTCCTTCACCATGATGGGACGGATCTCATCGGCGGCACGGCCGTCGACGCGCTCACCGGTCTCGACGACCATGGTGCGCATGGCCTTCTTCTCGAGCTTCTTGAGCGCCACGGGGATCTCGCGCTCCCAAGCGGCCTGCTCCTCCTCGGTGAACTCGGCGCGGATGGACTCCTTCAGAGCCTCGACCTTACCGATACGGGAGAGCTTGTCGGCGTCGCGAAGGGCGGCAGCCATCTCGTCGTAGTGGGCGAAGATGCGCTCCTGGACCTCCTCGACGGGCTGGTCGAGCGGGTACTCCTTCTTGACGATGGGGCCGTTGACCTGCTCCCACTCGGCGACGAACTCGTCCTGAGCCTGGCAGAAAGCAGCAAGGGCCTCCTGGCCAAACTTCATGGCGGCAAGCATGTCGTCCTCGGAGATCTCCTCGGCTCCGGCCTCGACCATCGAAATAAAGTCGGCAGAGCCGCCCAGCTCCAGGTCCAGATCGGAGTTCTCGCGCTCCTCGTAGGTGGGGTTGACGATAAACTCGCCTGTCTCCACTTTACGGCCGATGCGCACGCAGGCAAGCGGGCCCTCGAAGGGCACGCCGCCAAGCGTCATGGCCAGGGATGCACCCATGACGTTGATGACATCGAAGGGGTTGACCTGGTCGGCGACGAGCGAGGTGGCGACGATGTGCACCTCGTTGCGGAAGCCATCCGGGAAGCTCGGGCGAATCGGGCGATCGATCATGCGGGCCGTGAGCGTGGCCTTCTCGCTGGGACGGCCCTCACGCTTGAGGTAGCCACCCGGGATGCGGCCGGCTGCGTACATCTTCTCGTTGAAGTCGACGGTCAGCGGGAAGAAGTCGTAGTTCTTGCGCTCCTTGGAGACGACCACGGTGTCGAGCATCGTAGTGTCGCCCTGCTTGACCAGGCAGGCGCCGGTGGCCTGCTTGGCAAGCTCGCCGGACTCAAAGGTGTAGGTCTTGCCGTACAGCTCAAAGGTCTTGGATACGAGTGTCATTGTTCTCCTTTACCCCACAGGCCCCTTGCCTGCGGGCTTCTCATGTGACGCGGGCCCCCTGCCCCCGCCACGCTTCAGAGCGTGATTGTTCACGCCCTTACACAAAAAGAGCGTCCCGCATGCAGGACGCTCTTAGCATGTACAAGTTCGCTACTGAATATTGTCGCGAATGCCCAGAGCCTTGATGAGCTCACGGTACTCGACGATGTCGTTCTTCTTGATGTAGGAGAGAAGACGACGACGACGGCCGACGAGCATGAGCAGGCCACGACGGGTGTGGAAGTCCTTCTGGTGGGACTTCATGTGCTCGGTCAGCTCCTTGATGCGCTCGGACAGGATGGCGACCTGAACCTTGGGGTTGCCGGTGTCGACCGGGGTATTACCGAACTGGGCAGTCAGCTCCGCCTTACGCTCTTTGGAAACAGTCATTGTTTCACCTTTCGTTTCTTGTCGCCCGCGGGCGACATTATTCGCCTCGGACTGGGAAGCCGCCGGTGGAGCGAGCATCCAAGGTCGAGGTACCAACAGGTCGGTATGTTACCACAAGCAGCCCACGCCTGCGCATCATCACCGACCCAACATGAATTCCATCGCACGGAGGCGCTGATCGGTGTGCGTGGCGGCCCAAACATGCGAAAGCCCGAGCAAGAATGCCGCCGTATGCGGGTCGATTCGCTCGGCCATGAGCGCATCGAAGGTCATGGGCATGAGGGCGCGCAACCACGCGACCTCACCGGTCGACACCAGTTCGGCACCCGGAACGCTCGACGCGCACGACCCGCACATGAGACCGCCCGCCTGTGGTGAAAAATACGACCTGTCTCTTATACACATCTCCGAGCCCACGAGACATGCGCAGATCTC
>URKT01000004.1 GCA_900548495.1 uncultured Collinsella sp.
GCCCGTGGGTTATACCCTAAGAGCAAACCACCCTTTTTAAGGGTGGTTCTGATTTGAGTTTAGATTTTGGGATAGGGAATTCGTCTGCCGAGCTGACGGCTGCGGCGCCCTATTCGCTCAGGGGGCGCAAGGACGCTTCTTCGAAGTGGAAGACGCACAAGCCGCTCTCGGTCTCAATGCTTGCGCGGCCGCAATCGTCGACCGTTCTAAATATGCCGCGTGCCAGCTCGTCTCCAGCGGGGGAGCGGGCGATAACGTGCTTCCCAATCCAATTGAGGTGAGCGATATATTCGTCGTGGACGGGCGCGAGCGGTCTGGCGTCTTCTTCCATGGCGTTGAGGCGTTCTGCCCACGCATCTACAGCGTTCACGACTGCGTGATAGACCTGTTTGAGTAGCACATCGACGGCGGGAACGTTCTCGTTGAGTTCCGAGAGACCGATTGCGGGCAGGCCGCCATCGGGAACCTCCGCGGGCACATAGTTCACGTTGACGCCGATGCCACAGACCGCAAAGGGGTTGCCTTCGTTATCGCGTCCGGCCTCGACCAGAATGCCGCCGAGCTTGCGTCCTCGCGCGACCAGGTCGTTGGGCCATTTAAGGCGAATCTCCTTTGCAAGACCCTGCTTTTCGAGTGCTTCGAGCACCGCTAGGCCGCTGACGGCGGCAAGACCAGAATACTTTGCGGGATTAACGCATGGACGCAGGACAATCGAAAGCAATAAGTTGCCGACGGTTGAGTCCCACTTGTGCCCGCGCCGGCCGCGTCCTGCCGTTTGCGCACGGGCGGCAAGTCCTGTGCCGTGCGGCGCACCCTGTTTTCCTGCCTCGAGCAGGTCATCGTTGGTCGATCCGGTTACGTCGACAATCGTTAATTGGGCATCCATAGCGGCTGCTACCTCCTTATTGAATAAGTGAATGACGCAATGGTGTCGAGAGATAGACACAATGTGAAGCCTTTGTCGCATTTGGACAATTTAATGTTAACACGTCAACAAAGACTGAAATGCGTTATCCTCTCTTGGTCGATGTAAACACGTCAACAACTCAAAGGAGGTTAGTGATGGGTTTCACGATTCTGGGAACAGGCTCGGCGCTTCCTAAGCGCAGTGTTTCCAATGACGAGCTGTCTGAGTTCCTCGATACCTCGGATGAGTGGATTTTTACCCGTACAGGCATCAAGAGCCGCCGCGTCTGCACCACCGAGTCACTCGACGACCTTGCCGTAGCGGCGAGCGAGCAGGCACTCCAGGTGTCCGGAATCGACGCGAGCCAGCTGGATCTAATCGTCTGCTCGACGACAACGGGTGACCATCTTGTTCCCGCCGAGGCATGTGCCGTAGCCGAGCGTCTGGGCGCGACGTGTCCTGCCTTCGATGTCTCGGCGGCCTGCGCCGGCTTCGTATTTGCGCTCGATGTCGCCGAGGGCTATATCGCCCGAGGACGAGCCGAGCATGCGCTTGTCGTTGCGGCCGAGCAGATGACGCGCGCGCTTGACTGGACAGACCGCGCCACCTGCGTGCTCTTTGGCGATGGGGCAGGCGCCGCTGTGATAGAGGCTGGGGGAGACAACCCCCTTGCCGTTGAGCTTTCGACGGCGCCCGACGTCGTGACGTTGCGCGTTCCCGGTCTGGTCGGTACGTCGCCGTTTAAGGCCTCCGCAGATAGCGCGAGTGTGCTGTCCATGAATGGCCGCCGCGTGTTCAAGTTCGGCGTCAACGCCATCTGCGACACGGTCCATAAGCTTGCGATCGATGCGGGCATTTCGGTCGAAGACATCGATCATTTTGTATTCCATCAGGCTAACGAACGAATCCTGAGCCAGGCGGTCAAGCGCCTCGGCGTGCCGGACGAGCGCGTGGTTCGCACGTTGCGCGAGACCGGCAACATTTCGAGCGCATGCATTCCGCTTGCCCTCGACCGGCTGGCAAACGCCGGTGCACTTCACACAGGCGACACCATCGCCTTGGTTGGATTTGGCGCCGGTCTGGATATAGGTGGCTACCTGCTTCGTTGGAAGTAGTCGCACATAGGAAATGAAAACGCCCCTAGGGCACAAACAAAGGAGAACTACCATGGCAGATCAGAAGACCTTCGAGCGCGTTTGCGACGTTATCCGCGAGACCGCTGGCCTTGACGACGTCGAGATGAAGCCCGAGTCCACGCTCGAGGAGATTGGCCTCGACAGCCTGGGTACCGTCGAGATTCTCGTCGCCGTTGAGGACGAGTTTGGCATCCAGCTTGATACCGAGGAGAACCCCAAGACGGTCGGCGAGTTCGCCGATACGGTCGAGGCGGCATTGGAGAAGTAGAGATGCTCAAGACTCCTCTCTGCGATCTGCTCGGCATCGAAAAGCCCGTGTTCCAGGGCGGTATGGCCTGGATTGCCGATGCCTCGCTGGCGTCCGCAGTGTCCGAGGCGGGTGGCTTAGGCATCATCGCGGCCATGAACGCCGACGCCGACTGGCTTCGCGACCAGATTCATAAGCTGCGCGCCAGGACGGATAAGCCCTTTGGCGTCAACGTCATGCTCATGAGCCCGTTCGCCGACGAGGTCGCCCAGGTTGTGATTGACGAGCGAGTACCGGTCGTCGTGACGGGTGCCGGCAATCCCACCAAGTACATGAAGGCGTGGAACGAGGCGGGCATCAAGGTCATCCCGGTCGTTGCCTCGGTGGCGCTGGCGCGCCTCGTGGCGCGTCGTGGGGCCACGGCGGTTGTTGCCGAGGGCACCGAATCGGGCGGCCATATTGGCGAGACCTCGACGATGGCACTGGTGCCGCAGGTCGTCGATGCGGTCGACATTCCCGTCGTGGCTGCCGGCGGTATTGCCGACGGCCGCGGCATGGCGGCCGCCTTTATGCTGGGCGCCGCCGGCGTGCAGGTGGGTACGCGCTTTCTGATCGCAGACGAGTGCACCGTATCGGAGCAGTACAAGGAGATGGTCCTGAAGGCCAACGACACCTCGACGCGTGCGACCGGCCGCTCGACGGGACACCCGGTGCGTGCCCTCAAGAGCCCCTTTACCAACGCCTACGCTAAGAGCGAGGCGGCGGGCGCAAGCGTCGAGGAGCTCGGGGCCATGGGCACGGGCGCCCTTCGCAAGGCCGCCAAGGACGGTAATTACGAAGAGGGTTCGTTTTTGTGTGGACAGATTGCCGGCATGGTTAGCGAGCGCCAGAGCGCACGTGAAATCGTTGACGATCTGGTCGATGGCGCCGAGCGCGTCCTGAAGGGTGCGTGCGCATGGGTAGCGTAGCGTTTCTGTTTGCCGGCCAGGGTGCCCAACACCCCGCGATGGGCGTCGATCTGATCGAGACATCGCCGGCGGCCGCCGAGGTGTTCGCCATTGCCGACGAGGTGCGCCCGGGGACCAGCGAGCAATGCCGGAGTGCCTCCAAGGAGGAGCTCTCGCAGACCGAGAACACGCAGCCGTGCGTGTTCGTTCACGACCTAGCAGCGGCTGCCGCCCTGCGTGAGCGCGGCGTGGTACCTGCCGCCTGTGCGGGATTCTCGCTAGGCGAGGTCGCCGCGCTCACCTTTGCGGGGGCGTTCGATACGCGAGCGGGCTTTGGGCTTGTGTGCGAGCGCGCGGCGCTGACGGCCGCGGCTGCCGAGCGCCATCCGGGCGGCATGCGCGCCGTCATCAAGCTCGATGCGGCGCAAGTCGAGGGCTTGGCAAAACAGGCCGGCGAGGATTGCTGGCCGGTCAACTACAACAGTCCGCAGCAGACGGTTGTTGCCGGAGCGCCCGAGGCGCTGCAGGAGCTCGACGTCCTAGTAAAAGAGGCTGGCGGCCGGGCCATGAAGGTCGCGGTGTCGGGTGCATTCCATAGCCCCTATATGGCCGAGGCGACTGAGGGACTGGCGACGTATATCCAAGCCGGCCACGCGCCGTCTCCGCTGCTGATTCCGGTCATGGCAAATATGACGGCGGCACCCTATCCGGCCGACCCACAGGCGGCATCGGAGGTGCTGGCCAACCAGGTGAGCCATGCCGTTCGCTGGGTCGACACGCTGCATACTCTGCAGGATCAGGGCATCGACACGTTTATTGAGGTCGGCCCCGGCAAAACGCTGTCGGGCCTGGTCAAGCGTACGCTGAGCGACATTCGCGTGTATTCGTGCGAAACGGCCGAGCAGGTCGCAGCTATTGCCGACGAGCTCGCATAGTCCACAGGGCTGTAACCCGAAAGGAATGACATGGGCAACTTGAACAACGGCGCGCTCGAGCGCAACGACTCACGTCGCGTGGCACTGGTCACGGGCGGCTCGCGGGGTATCGGCCGCGCTTGCGCTGTCGGTCTGGCGGAGGACGGCTTTGATATCGCCGTCGTCTATGCCGGTAGCGTCGATGCGGCGCGCGAGACGTGCGAAGCCTGCGAGGCGTCTGGCGCTACGGCACGCGCATATCAATGTGACGTGGCCGATCCCGCTGCCGTCAACGCGTGCGCGGAAACGGTCCTCAACGACTTTGGCTCCATTTGGGCGCTCGTCAACAACGCCGGCATCACGCGCGACGGCCTGCTCATGCGTATGGGTGACGATGCCTTCGACCGCGTGCTCGATGTCAATCTCAAGGGCACGTTCAATACGACGCGCGCGCTCACCAAGACCTTTATGCGCCAGCGCGGCGGTTGCGTCATCAACATGAGCTCGGTTGTGGGCCTGATGGGCAATGCCGGGCAGGCCAACTACGCTGCCTCCAAGGCGGGCGTGATCGGCCTGACCAAGGCGGCGGCGCGCGAGCTTGCGCCCCGCGGCGTTCGAGTGAACGCGGTTGCCCCCGGGTTTGTCGAGACGGATATGACGGCAAAGCTTTCGGAGAAGGTGCGTGCGGCAACCGAGGATCAGATTCCCCTTAAGCGCATGGCGTGCCCCGAGGAGGTGGCCGGCGTGGTGCGCTTTTTGGCGAGTGATGCGGCTGCCTACATTACGGGCGAGGTCGTGCGCGTCGACGGCGGAATGGCGATGTAGAAACCAGGGCCGAAGAACGGCTTGAATGAGGAGACCATGATGGAACAGAGAGTTGCAATCACCGGCATAGGTGCCGTATCGCCGCTCGGCAACACGGCGCTTGCCACCTGGGCGGCCATGTGCGCCGGCACGTGCGGCATCGGCCCGATCACGCACTTCGATACCGATGCGTTTACCGTCAAGGTGGCGGCCGAGGTCAAGGGCTTTGACGGCAACGAGTACTTTGGCAAGCGTGACGCCAAGCACCTGGACCCCTGCGTTCAGTTTGCACTGGCGGCTTCGGACGAGGCCATGCACGATGCGGGCTTTGATGTCGAAGGCGCCGTCGATCGCGAGCGCCTGGGCGTCTACGTGGGCTCGGGCGTGGGCGGCATGCAGACGCTCGTCGACAACGTCCATACGATTGCCGAACGTGGGCCCCGCCGCGCATCGCCCTATATGATCGCGATGATGATCCCCAACATGGCATCGGGCAATATCGCAATCCGCCACAAGGCAAAGGGCCCGACCCTGCCCGTGGTGACCGCGTGCGCAACCTCGGCCCATGCGGTGGGCGAGGCGTTCCGCGCCATCAAGCACGGCTATGCCGACGCGATCCTCGCGGGCGGCGCCGAGGCGGCCATTATCCCCGATGCCGTTGCGGGCTTTACGTCCTGCCGCGCATTGACCACCAACCCCGATCCCGCGACGGCCTGCCGTCCGTTCGATGCAGACCGCGACGGCTTTGTGATGGGCGAGGGCGCCTGCGTGCTCGTGCTCGAGAGCATGGAACATGCGCAGGCGCGCGGTGCGCACATTTATGCCGAGGTCGTGGGCTACGGCAACACCGATGATGCCTATCACATCACGAGCCCTGATCCCGAGGCTGCCGGCATTGCCCGCGCGATATCGCTGGCGGTGACCGAGGGCGACATCAAGCCTTCCGAGGGTCTCTACATCAATGCCCACGGCACATCTACCAAGCTCAACGATTCGTCCGAGACGGCGGGCATTAAGCGTGCGCTCGGCGAGGACGCGGCGCGCGCCGCGCACGTCTCGTCGACTAAGTCGATGACCGGCCACATGATCGGTGCCACGGGCGCCATCGAGGTCATGGCCTGCGCCATGGCGCTCGAGCAGGGCGTGGTGCCGCCGACCATTAACTACCACACGCCCGATCCCGCCTGCGATCTTGACTACACGCCCAATCGCGCGGTTCGCGCCGACCTTACCTGGGCGCTTTCGACCAACCTGGGCTTTGGCGGACACAACGCCGCCATCGCGCTGCGTAGATATACGAGGAGCTAGAGCATGGATTCCAAAAGACTTGCCGAGATAGCCGATGTTATGGAGGACCGCGGCCTCACGCGCGTGCGCGTTGAGGAGCCCGATGGCACCGCGGTCGAACTCGAGCGCGCGAGCGCCGCACAGCCGGTTGCCGTGCCCATGCCCATGCCGAGCGCTATGGCCGCTCCAGTTGCAGCTCCCACAGTCGCGCCTGCCGCACCGGAGCCCGCCGCGCAGACACCTGCCGCCGCACCGGAGCCCAAGGGCACCGAGGTGACCGCTCCCATGGTCGGCGTTTTCTATGCTGCCCCGGCGCCGGGCGACGAACCGTTTGTGCACGTGGGCTCCAAGGTCAAGGCTGGCGAGACCCTTTGCATCATCGAGGCCATGAAGGTTCTCAACGAGGTGACGGCAGAGGCGGATGGCGAGGTGCTCGAGATCTGCGTGGCCGACGGCGACCTCGTGGAGTTCGGCAGCTGCCTCATGAGGATCGGATAGGTGATATCCATGAACAAAGAAGAGCTCAAGAAGCTGTTACCGCATCGCGAGCCGATGCTTTTGCTCGACGAAGCCGAGCTGGTGGGCGACGAGGCCCACGGCAAGATCACGATTGCGGGCGACGAGTACTTTTTGCAGGGGCATTTTCCGGGAAACCCGGTCGTCCCCGGCGTGATTCAGTGCGAGATGCTCGCCCAGAACTGCTGCGTGCTGCTGATGGGCGATGAGGAGGCGCGCGGCGCGACGCCGTTCTACACGAGTCTGGACAAGGTGCGCTTTAAGCGTCCGGTGCGCCCGGGCGACACGGTTGATCTGGTGTGCTCCATCACGCGTGCGCGCGGGCCGTTCCGCTTTGCGACGGGTGCTGCGAGCGTCAACGGTGAGGTTTGCTGTCGCGCCGATATGTCTTTTGCACTCATGCACGAAAGTTAAGGAAGGCTCCATGTTCGACAAAGTGCTCATCGCCAACCGCGGCGAAGTCGCGGTCCGTGTTATCCGCGCGTGTCGCGATATGGGCATCAAGACCGTCGCCGTTTATTCCACGGCCGATGCGGACGCGCTGCACGTGCAGCTTGCCGACGAGGCGTATTGCATCGGCGGCCCGCGTCTTGCCGAGAGCTACCTCAACGACGATGCTGTGCTCACCTGTGCCGTAAAGTCGGGAGCTAAGGCAATTCATCCCGGCTATGGCTTTTTCTCCGAGAAGGCGAGCTTCGTGCGCGACTGCGACAAGTATGGCCTGGCGTTTGTCGGTCCTTCGGCCGAGGTGATCGACAGCATGGGCGACAAGGACGCCGCGCGTCGAACGGCCGCCGCGGCGGGCGTGCCCATCGTGCCGGGCTGCGATTTGCTCAAAAGCCCCGAGGAGGCGACGGCCGAGGCCGAGCGCATTGGCTGCCCCGTGCTCATTAAGGCGCGTGCAGGTGGCGGCGGTCGCGGTATTCGCAAGGTCGAGCGCGTGGAAGACGCGGCAAAGGCCTTTATTGAAGCTCGCGCCGAGGGCGAGGCCGTTTTTGGCGACGGCGAGTGCTACATGGAGAAGTTCGTCGCCCCGGCGCACCACGTTGAGGTGCAGATTATGGCCGATAAGCAGGGGCATGTGTTCTCACTTGGCGAGCGCGAGTGCTCGGTGCAGCGCCGCAATCAAAAGCTGATCGAGGAGAGCCCCGCGCCGTGCCTCGACGGACACGACGACATTCGTGCTCACATGCACAAGGCGGCGCGTGATCTGGCTCGTGCCGTCGGCTACGAAGGAGCCGGTACCATCGAGTTTTTGTACTCGGACGACGGCAATTTCTACTTTATGGAAATGAACACGCGCTTGCAGGTGGAGCATCCGGTTACGGAGTTTGTGACCGATACCGACTTGGTCAAGTGGCAGCTGCGCGTGGCGGCCGGCCAACCTCTGCCCTTTGAGCAGGAGGACATGCCGGTCCGCAACCATGCCATGGAGTGCCGCATCAATGCCGAAACGCCGGACTTTCTGCCGTCATGCGGAACGGTCACCGCGTTGCGTGTGCCGGGTGGCCCGCGCGTGCGCTGGGATTCCGCCATGTTTACCGGTGCGAAAGTTCCGCCGTACTACGACTCTATGCTCGGCAAGCTCATCGTGTGTGCGCCCACGCGTGACGGCGCCATTCGCAAGATGCGCTCGGCCCTGGGCGAGCTCGTGATTGAAGGCGTGAGCGAAAACAGCGAGCTTCAGCTCGACGTGCTGGCAAACGACGAGTTCTTGTCGGGCATGTACCACACCGATCTGATGGGGCATCTCTATGCTGATGAATAGAAAAGCGAAGACGGTCAACGTCCTCGAGGGACCGATGACCGAGTCGTGCGCCGAGTTTCCCGCGCGCCACGTGTTTATCAAGTGCCCGGAGTGCCGCCGCGTGATCGATGAGGCACGCCTGCACGACAACCTCGAGGTCTGCCCTCGTTGCGGCAAACACTTTCGCGTGAGCGGTCGCGCGCGCATGCGTATGACGGTCGACGAGGGCACGTTTGAGGAATGGGATGCCAATCTGGCGTCGGAGGATTTCCTCTCGTTTCCCGGCTATGCCGACAAGCTCAAGAGCGTGAGCGAGCGTTCGGGCGAGCGCGATGCCGTTGTGTGCGGCAGGGGCAAAATCTGCGGTTGCGATGCGACGCTCTTCTTTATGGACGCCAACTTTATGATGGGCTCGATGGGTTCCGTGGTGGGCGAGAAGATCTGTCGCGCATTTGAGCGTGCGACCGAGTTGGGATTGCCGGTTGTCGGTTTTACCGTTTCGGGCGGTGCGCGCATGCAAGAGGGCGTGACATCGCTTATGCAGATGGCCAAGATTTCTGCGGCGGTTAGGCGCCACAGCGAGGCGGGCGGCCTGTATATCACGGTGCTCACCGACCCCACGACCGGAGGCGTAACCGCGAGCTTTGCCATGGAGGGCGACATTATCCTGGCCGAGCCCGATGCCCTGACGGCATTTGCCGGCCCGCGCGTGATCGAGCAGAACATGCACAAGCACCTGCCCAAGGGATTCCAGCGCTCCGAGTTTTTGCTGGAGCACGGCTTTTGCGATGCCGTTGTTCCGCGTGGCGAGATTGCACTCACGGTAGGCGAGCTGCTGGCACTGCACGAAGGGCACGCGCCCGGCCTGGGGGCACCGCATGAGATCGTGCATACGGGTCGTCGCGGCAAAAAGCTGGGACACTTGTTCAAGCGCTCGACCGCACCAAAAACCGCGCTCGAGATTGTCAAGCAGACCCGCTCGGCAGATCGCGCCACGGCGGGCGAGATGATCTCGCTGGGCCTGGATGGATTTGTGGAGCTGCATGGCGACCGTTACTTTGGCGACGACGCCGCCGTGGTGGCTGGCATTGGCTGGAAAGACGGGCGACCCGTGACGGTTATCGCCGTCGAGCGCGGTACCACGACCAAAGAGCGCATGCGTCGCAACTTTGGTATGGCACATCCCGAGGGCTACCGCAAAGCGCGTCGCCTTATGCGCCAGGCCGAAAAGTTTGGTCGACCGGTTCTGTGCCTGGTTGATACTTCGGGCGCGTTTTGCGGCATCGGTGCCGAGGAGCGCGGCCAGGGCGAGGCGATTGCCCAGAATCTCATGGAGATGAGCGGCCTCAAGACGCCGATTGTCTCGGTGGTGACAGGCGAGGGCGGCTCTGGTGGCGCGCTGGCGCTGTCCGTGGCCGACCGCATCCTGATGCTCTCGAGCTCGGCCTATTCGGTCGTGAGCCCCGAGGCCTGTGCGTCGATCCTGTGGAAGGATACCGAGCGCGCGAATGAGGCCGCCGAGGCGCTTAAGCTCACGGCCCCCGATCTGTTGGCGCTCGGCATCATCGACGGCATTGTTGACGATAAGGGCCTGTCGCATGAGGAGATCGCCGGTGCCGTCATGTCCTCGGCATTTGATGCCTTCGATACGCTTGGGCAGCTCGACGACGCGACCCTCACAAACCTCCGCTACGAAAAGTACCGCGCAATCGGTCAGTACCGCACGATGTGACAAAGGGACAGCCCGCATGTCATATTGGGAAAGGCGTTCCATGCTACAAGTTTCTAACACCTCGTTTACAACGTCGGTTTCATCAAACGCCATGGCCGTGGTGGACTATCTGTCCAAAAGCATGATGTCGGCGCTGCCGTTTATTGTCTGCGCGGCGTTGTTCCGCACCGTCGCTGTCATTATGGGCGAAGGCATGCTGGGCCTGTGGTCTGCCGATTCCGATATCTATCGCCTGTTCTACAGTTGGCTCTATAACGCCGGCTACTACTTTTTGCCCATTTATCTTGGTTGGGCGGCCGCCCGCCAGCTCGGTTGCTCGGAGCAGCTGGGCATGATGCTGGGCGGCGTATTGATTGCGCCCGATCTGCTTAAGCTCGTCGATGCCGCATCGACGACGGGGGCATCGATGACTTCCGTGTATGGTCTGCTTCCCGCGCCGGTCAACGATTACACGACGACTGTTATTCCGGTTCTCATCTCGGTGCCCGTGCTATGGCGAGTGGAGTGTTTCTTTAAGCGCGTTATCCCTAAGGCCGTGGCGTTTTCGTTTGTTCCGTTTACAACCATGCTTGTCATGGTTCCGGTTTCGCTGTGTATCACGGCGCCGGCGGGCAGCTATCTGGGCATGCTGTTGGGCCAGCTTATGTTTATGCTTGGCAATTCCGGTGGCATCGTGTCGCTGCTCACACTCATGGGGCTTGCCGCGGGTTGGGAGTTTCTTAAGATTGCAGGCGTCAGCAACGTTGTCCTATCGCTTGCCTATGCTCAGTTTATGAGTGTGGGAACGGATTCGTGCATCCTGATCGCCGCGACGATGGCGACGTTCGCCGTTTGGGGCATGCCCTTTGGCGCGTCGCTCCGCGTTGCGGGTAAGGATGAGAAGGCGCTCATGCTGGGCTATTCAATCTCAGGCGTGCTTGGCGGCGTAAGCGAGCCGGCGCTGTACGGTTGCGGCTTTAAATATGGCAGGTGCCTGACGTGCATGGCCATTGGCGGCGCCGTCGGAGGCCTTGTTGCGGCCGTGGGCCACGTTACGGCCTATACCATCGGCATGACGAATGTCCTTATGGTCATTGGCTTTGCCACGGGCGGCATCTCGAACCTGCTGTGGTGCTGCGTTGCCGGCGGTGTTGCATTTGCGGTGTCTGCGGCGCTGAGCTACTGCTTTGGCGTGGTGCCGGCGCAGGGACAGGCGGCAGAAGACGGGGCCGATTCACCCGAAACCTCGAAGAGCGTGGCCGAAGCAAGCGCGTAAACCTGTGCGACACAAGGACGATTCCTTTGCCACATTCTAAGGCCGTGGCCCGTGTGGGTTGCGGCCTTTTTGTATCTGGGGGGCAAAGTGGCTACACTACAATCCGTTTGAGCAATAGATATATAGATAGCACCGTGGGGGCGGATGTAGATGGTCGAGTGGATTGTTAAGCGTGCGCAGGGCGACCGTGCGCGCGTGGGCACGTTGACGGGCGTGGTGTGTATTCTCGCCAATGTGGCACTATGCGCTGCGAAGGGCGCAATTGGCGTGCTGTCGGGATCGGTTTCGATCGTGGCGGATGCCATGAACAACCTGTCCGATGCCAGCTCAAACATTGTGAGCGTGCTGGGCTTTAAACTTGCGAGCAAGCCGGCGGACCCCGAGCATCCTTACGGACATGGCCGCTACGAGTATCTCTCGGGTCTGGTCGTGGCGGCGCTCGTGCTGCTGATCGGCGTTGAGCTGGTGAAGTCCTCGGTTGAGCGCATCATCCACCCCGAACCTGTCGAGTTCTCGCTTGCCCTGGTGGCAGTCCTGGCGCTTTCGATGGCCGTAAAGCTCTGGATGGCGGCCCTCAACCAAAAGCTCGGCGATCGTATCGAGTCCGAGACGCTGCATGCGACCGCGCAGGATTCCAAGAACGATGTCCTTGCCACAGGCGCCGTGCTGGCGTGCGCGATTGTTTCCCAGGTGACGCATATCAATCTTGATGCTTGGGTTGGACTTGCCGTTGGCGCCTATATTGGCTGGAGCGGCCTTGAACTTATTCAAGATACGGTGAGCCCGCTTTTGGGCCAGTCGCCCGATCCTAAGCTGGTCAAGCACATTCGAGACAAGATCATGAGCTATCCCGGCGTTTTGGGCGTTCACGATTTGATGGTTCACGACTACGGCCCGGGCAGGAAGTTTGCAAGTGCGCACGCCGAGATGGCGGCCGAGGCCAGCCCGCTGGAAAGCCACGACACGCTCGATAACATCGAGCAGTCGTTTAGGGTCGAAGACGGCATGATTGTCACGCTCCATTACGACCCCATCGTGACCGACGACCCTAAGGTGGCGAGCATGCGCCTGCGCATCAACGCTATGGCTCAAGAGATCGATAGCCGCCTCTCGATTCATGACCTACGCTGTGTGCCGGGCCCTACGCACACCAATGTGATTTTTGACTGCGTGCGACCCTCGGATTTGGCGATGAGCGCCGAGGACCTAAAGCGCGCGTTGGCGAAACGGGTCGAATCGGAATATCCCAAGTCGGTCGCCAAAATCACTATCGACGAAGACTACGTAGGCCATGCCCACGAGTAAGGCTGTGCCGGCAAAGCAGGTTATGCAGAAGGGGAGAGCATGAAGAAGCTGTATCTACTCCGCCACGGTCAGACGGAGTTCAACGTCAAAAAGCTGGTCCAGGGCCGCTGCGATTCACCGCTGACCGACCTGGGCCGCAAACAAGCGGGAATGGCAGCCGCATGGCTCAAGGGCCACGACGTTGTCCCCGACAAAGTGGTTTCTTCGCCCTTAGGCCGAGCCATGGACACAGCTCAGCTCGTCGCATGCGAGCTCCTCGGCCCGGACGCAGCAGTCGAGCCCTGCGAAGGCATCATCGAGCGCTGCTACGGCACCTTCGAAGAGGGCCCACACGACGCGCTACCCACCGACGTCTGGGATCCGGGCGAGGACCTGGTTCCTTTCGGAGGAGAAGGAAGCCGCGCGCTGCAAGAGCGCATGGTAGACACCCTCACCAATCTCATGGGCTCCGAGGGCATCGAAACCCTCCTAGCAGTAAGCCACGGCAGCGCCAGCCGCCAATTCATCAAGGCTGCAGCCCCAGAGGACTTCGAACTCCCAGCAAAACTCCCCAACTGCGCCATCATGATCTTCGATTTCGATGATGCGCGAGAAGAGGACGATGCGCTCCAATGCAAGTTCACCTTGCAGCAAATAGTGGACCCCCAACAAAGTTATTAGCCTGAGCGAGCAAGGTTTAGCAGACATCAACGTGGCGTTCCCAGTGTGCGGCGGAGGGGGCGGGCCTGAGACATATTAAGGTTGTCGCGAGTTCCGCACGAACAGGAGAGCACTTAATGTGCTCTCCGTCGTGAGCAGGACTGTAGAGCAGCAACCTTAATATGTCTCAGGCCCGCCCCCTCCGCCGCACACTGGGAACGTACCACGCACTTTACCTGCGTAAACAATGTGAGTGAAATATGAATCTCGATGGATACGCCCGCAGCCGTGTATACTAAACAGCTGTGTGTAACCAGGGGAGTATTCTGGCTGGACAAAATGCCTGCTTAATAGGGTTGTCAGGTAGTCCGGGAGAAATACAAGGCTGGGGAGCACGTCGTGTAAGTAGTGGTCCTCTAGGGGCGTACGCTCGGTGGTGTACGCATTGTCCCAAGACCACGCGAGAGTTGGGATCATATCTTGATCAGCATGATTCTCGGCCGCAAGATTGGCATGACCCAGGTTTGGGACGAGGACGACAACGTCGTTCCCGTCACGGTCATCCAGGCTGGCCCCTGCGCTGTCTCGCAGGTTAAAACTCAGGCAACCGACGGCTATGACGCCGTCCAGATCGGTTTCGGCGACATCAAGGCCAAGAACGTGAACAAGCCCATGGCTGGTCACTTCGCTAAGGCTGGCGTCGAGCCTGTCCGCTTCCTTCGTGAGGTCCGCGTCGAGAACGGCGAGGAGCACAAGGTCGGCGAGGTCGTCACCGTCGCTGATTTCGCTGATGTCGAGAAGGTCGACGTCATCGGTACCTCCAAGGGTAAGGGCTTCCAGGGTCGCATCAAGCGCTGGGGTCAGCGCCGCGGTCCTATGACGCATGGTTCTCACTTCCAGCGTCACCCCGGTTCTATCGGTCAGTGCGCCTATCCTGCGCGCGTCCTCAAGGGCGTCAAGATGGCCGGTCACATGGGTAACGAGCGCGTTACCGTCAAGAACCTTTCCGTTGTCCGCATCGATGCCGAGCAGAACCTCATCTTGGTCAAGGGCGCTGTCCCGGGTGCCAAGAATGGTCTCGTCGCCATCCGTATGGCCTAAGGGCCCAGCCCATTTAGCCCAGCGTCATACCAAGGAGAACACTTAAATGGCAAAGTTTGAAGTAAAGAACAGCGAGGGCAAGAAGGTCGCCGAGGCCGAGCTCGCCGCTGAGGTGTACGGCATCGAGCCGAACATCCACGTTATGCACCACATCGTCAAGTGCCAGATGGCCTCTTGGCGTCAGGGCACCCAGTCTGCTAAGGGTCGCTCTGAGGTTTCCGGTGGCGGCAAGAAGCCTTGGCGTCAGAAGGGCACCGGCCGTGCCCGCCAGGGTTCCATCCGTGCTGCCCAGTGGCGTCACGGTGGCGTCGTCTTCGCCCCCAAGCCCCGTTCCTACGCTAAGCGTATGAACAACAAGGAGGTCAAGCTGGCTATGCGCTCTGCGCTGTCCGCCAAGCTGGCCGATGGCGAGCTCGTGCTCGTCGACGACTACGGCTTCGAGAAGCCTTCCACCAAGGCTGCCGTCGCCATGCTCAAGGCTCTCGGCCTTGAGGGCAAGCGTCTGACCATCATCGTTCGCGATGAGGACGTCAACGCCTACCTGTCGTTCCGCAACATTCCCAAGACGTTCATCATCACCGCTGACGAGGCCAACACCTACGATCTCGTCAACAACAACGCTGTGCTGATGCCCGCCGACGTCGCCGCTCACTTCGGGGAGGTGCTTGCATAAATGACCGCCCACGAGATCATCATCCGTCCGATCGTGTCCGAGCGTTCCTTCTCCGGCATGGAGCTGAACAAGTACACGTTCGAGGTCGCCAAGGATGCTAACAAGTATCAGATCAAGGACGCTGTCGAGGAGATCTTCGGCGTCAAGGTCGTTCGCGTGAACACCCTGACGGTCAAGCCCAAGACCAAGCGCGTGCGCTACGTCGCCGGCAAGACCCGTTCTTGGAAGAAGGCCATCGTCACGCTGGCCGAGGGCGACACCATCGAGGTCTTTGGCAACCAGGCCTAAGACTCGCTGCTGTTGAGTGAGCTCATGCCTCCCAAATAGGGGAGGCGGGAGCTCAAGGTTTTGGGCGTATAAAATGGACACGCCCGGAACCGTGTATATGTCCGGTGTCATCGCACCCGAGGCAGAACCTCGAATCCCTGTCTGCGATGGCTAACGGATTCCTATTGAAAGGGATTGTAATGGCTGTAAAGCACCTTAAGCCGACCTCCGCTGGTAGGCGTTGGCAGACGATCTCCGACTTCTCCGAGATCACCTGCACCAAGCCCGAGAAGTCTCTTCTCGAGCCCCTGCCCAAGAAGGCCGGTCGTAACAACAACGGCCGCATCACCACCCGCCACCAGGGCGGCGGCGTGAAGCGTCGTTACCGCGTGATCGACTTCAAGCGCAACAAGGACGGCGTGCCCGCCAAGGTTGCCACGATCGAGTACGATCCGAACCGTTCCGCTCGCATCGCTCTGCTGCACTACGCTGACGGTGAGAAGCGCTACATCCTGGCCCCCAAGGGCCTCGAGGTCGGTCAGACCATCATGTCCGGTTCTGACGCCGACATCAAGCCGGGCAACGCTCTGCCCCTCGCCGACATCCCCGTCGGTACGCTCATCCACGCCGTCGAGTTCCAGCCGGGCAAGGGCGCTGCTATCGCCCGTTCCGCCGGTAACTCCTGCCAGCTGATGGGTAAGGAGGGCAAGTACGCTATCGTCCGTATGCCTTCCTCCGAGATGCGCCGCATCCTCGTTACCTGCCGCGCCACCGTCGGTGAGGTCGGCAACGCCGATCACTCCAACATCGTCATCGGCAAGGCCGGCCGTAAGCGTCACATGAACGTGCGCCCGACCGTCCGCGGTACCGTCATGAACCCTGTCGACCACCCGCACGGCGGTGGCGAGGGCAAGAACCACACCTCTGGTCGTCCCTCCGTTACCCCCTGGGGTAAGCCGACGAAGGGCCTTCGTACGCGCAAGAAGAAGAAGGTCTCGAACCAGCACATCATTCGTCGCCGTAAGAAGTAATTTCGGATACCGAGTTTTAGGAGAAAGCACTTATGAGCAGAAGTCTCAAAAAGGGCCCGTTCGTGGAGACTCGCCTTCTCTCGCGTATCACCGCGATGAACGAGGCTGGCAAGAAGGACGTCGTGAAGACCTGGTCCCGCGCGTCCACCATCTTCCCCGAGATGGTTGGTCACACCATCGCCGTCCACGACGGCCGCAAGCATGTGCCCGTGTATGTTACCGAGTCCATGGTTGGTCACAAGCTCGGCGAGTTCGCGCCGACTCGTACGTTCCGTGGCCACAAGGCCAAATAGGGGGTTAACCGTAAATGGCAACTAAGTCTATTGAAACTGAGGCCACCGAGGTTCGCGCCGTCGCTAAGTACGTGCGTGTTTCCCCCAGCAAGGCCCGCCTGGTGGTCGATCTGATCCGCCGCAAGCCTGTCGCTCAGGCCTTCGACATCCTCCACTTCTGCGACCGCGCCGTCGCCGTGGATGTCGAGAAGGTTCTCCGTTCCGCCGTTGCGAACGCCGAGAACAACAACGGTCTGCGTGCCGACAACCTGGTTGTCGCCGCTGCCTATGTTGACGAGGGTCCGACGCTTAAGCGCATCCGTCCCCGCGCCAAGGGTTCCGCTTCTCGCATTCTGAAGCGTACTTCCCACATCACCGTCGTCGTTGCTCCTCGAAAGGAGGCGTAAAGCTGTATGGGTCAGAAAGTCTACCCCACCGGCTTCCGTCTTGGCATCACCGAGAACTGGCGCTCCCGCTGGTTCGCAGAGAAGGATTACGCTAAGACCCTCGGTAACGATCTCGAGATCCGCAAGTACCTCGAGAAGCGTCTTTCCCGCGCAGCTGTCTCCCGCGTCGAGATCGAGCGCGCTGGCGACAAGGTGAAGGTCATCATCCTCACCGCTCGCCCCGGCGTTGTCATCGGTAAGAAGGGTGCCGAGATCGATACCCTCCGCACCGAGCTCGAGAAGGTCGCTGGCGTCTCCAAGGGCCAGCTCTCCGTCGACGTTGTCGAGATCAAGCGCCCCGAGCTCGACGCCAACCTCGTTGCTCAGTCCATCGCTGAGCAGCTCGAGGGCCGCGTTGCCTTCCGTCGCGCTATGCGCAAGGCTGTCCAGTCCGCCCGCAAGGCCGGCGCCAAGGGCATCCGTATCCAGTGCTCCGGTCGTCTCGGCGGTGCCGAGATGGGCCGTCGTGAGTGGTACCGTGAGGGTCGCGTGCCTCTGCACACCCTCCGTGCCAAGATCGACTACGGCACGGCTGTCGCCAGCACCACCATGGGTGCCTGCGGCGTGAAGGTCTGGATTTACCTGGGCGAGAAGCTCCCGGGCCAGCCTGTTCCCAACCCTGCACTCGAGGGCTCTTCCCGTCCTCGTCGTCGTAACTCCGAGAGGAGGGGTCAGTAGTGCTTGCCCCTAAGCGTATTCTTCACCGCAAGGTGCAGCGTGGCTCCATGAAGGGCCAGGCCAAGGGTAATACCGAGCTGCATTTCGGCGAGTTTGGTATCCAGGCTCTCGAGGCCCATTGGATTACCAACCGTCAGATCGAGGCCGCTCGTATTGCCATGACCCGCTACATGAAGCGTGGCGGTCGTGTCTACATCACGATCTTCCCCGATAAGCCCATCACCAAGAAGCCTGCCGAGACTCGCATGGGTTCTGGTAAGGGTAACCCCGAGGAGTGGGTGGCCGTCGTCAAGCCCGGCCGCATCATGTTCGAGGTCAAGGGCGTGCCCGAGGAGGTCGCTCGCGAGGCTCTGCGTCTTGCACAGCACAAGCTTCCCATCAAGACCAAGATTGTTGCTGCCAAGAACGCTGAGCAGCGCATCGAGAAGGAGATGGCTGAGGAGGCCGCTCTCGAGGCCAAGTGGGCTGCTGAGGACGCCGCCGCCGCCAAGGAGGAGAACTAATGAAGCCCGCAGAGATTCGTGAGCTCTCGGACGCTCAGCTCGTTGAGAAGCTGAAGGAAATGCGCGCCGAGCTCTTTAACCTTCGTTTCCAGATGGCCACCAGCCAGCTGGACAACACCGCTCGCGTCAACACCGTGAAGAAGGACATCGCTCGCGTCCTCACGGAGCAGCGCGCCCGCGAGATCGCAGCGGAGAAGTCCGCTGTCGCCGAGTAGGACCTAAGGAGAGAACATGACTGATTCGCGTAACTCGCGTAAGGTCCGTACGGGTGTCGTTACCTCCGTCTCCGGTGCCAAGACCATTGTTGTCACCATCACCGAGCGCAAGCGTCACCCCAAGTACGGCAAGATGATGACCAGCTCCAAAAAGCTGCACGCTCACGACGAGGAGTGCACGGCTGGCGTGGGCGATACCGTCCGCGTTATGGAGACCCGTCCTATGTCCAAGATGAAGCGTTGGCGCCTCATCGAGGTCGTCGAGCGCGCTAAATAAGCAGTCGCTCTTACGACTTGTACGTTTCCGAAGATGTGCGTATGCCTGGCTTGCATACCACGGGCCGCGTAAAGGCTGCGCACCTCTCTTCGGTTCTTAGTTCGGAGGAACATCTACCATGATTCAGATGCAAACCATGCTGAACGTCGCCGACAACTCCGGCGCTCGCAAGATTCGCTGCATCAAGGTGCTTGGCGGTTCCAAGCGTCGTTATGCAGGCATCGGCGATGTGTTCATCGGTGCTGTCCAGGAGGCCACCCCTGGCGCCAACGTCAAGAAGAAGGACGTTGTCCGTTGCGTCGTCGTTCGCACCGTTAAGGAGATCCGCCGCAAGGATGGCTCCTACATTCGCTTTGATGAGAACGCCTGCGTTGTCATCAACAACGATGGTTCGCCCGTCGGCACCCGTATCTTCGGGCCTGTCGCTCGCGAGCTTCGTGACAAGAAGTACATGAAGATCGTCTCGCTCGCTCCCGAGACCCTGTAGTTAGGGGAGATATATGTATATCAAGAAGGGCGATAAGGTCCAGGTTCTCTCTGGTAAGGATCGCGGCAAGCAGGGCGTTGTCCTGCGTGCTCTCCCCGCCGAGAACAAGGTCGTTGTCGAGGGCGTTTCGGTCGTCAAGAAGGCCGTCAAGCCCAACGCTGCCAACCAGCAGGGCGGCATCGTTTCGCAGGAGGCTCCTATCGACGCCTCCAACGTCAATCTCGTCTGCCCCGAGTGCGGTAAGGTTACCCGCGTCGGTCACGAGAAGGACGGCAAGAACAAGCTGCGCGTCTGCAAGAAGTGCGGCCACAAGTTCTAAGCTGCCCGCAACATCAAGTTGCTAGCAAAGGCCCGGATGCCACGGCACCCGGGCCTTTTTCTATTCCTACTCATTGGGGACAGACTTAAATGAGTGGCCGTTGGGGGCGTTCTTAAACGACCAGTCGATGGGGACTGTCTTTAGATTTTTTTATCTGGTCATCTGGGATAGGCTTCAACGAAAGCGGCACATAGGGACTGTCTCTAGGTGCCGGCACATAGGGACGTTCCCTTTTTGCCGGCAGTTTGGGACGGTCCTTTGATGTCTGATGTCCTCAGAGGGGTGGAGTATCACGGCCTACTCTGTTCTTTAGGGCTTTGGTGTTCCGCCTCTTTATGTTTCACAAGGATCGTCGCATGCGCATTTATGCGCATAGCTTTGCGCGACAATGCGCATAACTGCGCAAACATCTGCCAACTATGGCTAAATAATGACCGACAAACAAATAAATACGCAAACACGAGCAGATACGCGCGCAATTGTGCGAATATAGGGTTGTTAGAAATGAAGGACTTCCGATGACTCAGGAGGCACATCATGGCAGATTCCAAACAGGCTCCGCTCGACGCCGAGGCAGCCGCAAAGGCGGCGTTTGCCTCGGTCCAGAATCAGCCGTTCCCAAACGACATCTTTACGGCTCCCGAGCTTCGCTGGGCAGTGATCGGGTGCGGTGTTATCGCCAACCAAATGGCCCAGTCCCTCGCGCTGGCCGGCCGCAAGCTCGCGGGTGTCGTCAACCGTACGCTTTCCAAAGCCCAGGCTTTTGCCGAGCAGTATGGCGTCGAGAAGGTGTACGAGACGGTCGAGGACCTCTACGCCGATCCGGACATCGACGCCGTCTATATCACCACGCCGCACAACACGCATATCACCTACCTGCGAGCCGCTCTGGCAGCTGGTAAGCACGTGCTCTGCGAGAAGGCCATTACCCTCAATTCCGCTGAGCTCGACGAGGCGCGTGCCATCGCCGACGAGCACAACGTCGTCCTTATGGACGCCACCACGGTGCTTCACATGCCGCTGTATCAGGAGCTGCGCCGCCGCATGGATGCGGGCGATTTTGGTCGCATGAACCTCGCCCAGCTCAACTTTGGCAGCTATAAGGAGTACGGGGACCTGACCAACCGGTTCTACAACCGTAGTCTCGCCGGCGGCGCCATGCTCGACATTGGCGTGTATGCCCTGTCTGTCATGCGCCTGTTTATGGCCAGTCAACCCGTGGAGGTCGTCTCTCTGGGCAACACCTGTGAGACCGGCGTTGACGTTGCGAGTGGCATTGTCTGCCGTAACGCCGAGCAGCAGCTGGGCGTGGTGAGCCTTACGCTCCATTCCAAGCAGCCCAAGCGTTCGGTTATCAGCTTCGACAAATGCTATATCGAGGTCAACGAGTATCCGCGCGCCGACCATGCGACCATCGTGTGGACTGCGGACGGTCGCCGTGAGGAGGTCCACGCTGGCACCGAGGCATACGCTCTGTGCTACGAGATGGCCGACCTGGAGAAGGCCGTTGCCGGCGATGATTCGAAGTGCGAGCTTCTGGACTATGCTTCTGATGTTATGGAGCTGATGACCAGGCTTCGCGCCGATTGGGGAGTCGTGTACCCCGAGGAGGAGTAAGCGATGCTAGCGGAAGATAGGCTCAATGCGATTGTGTCGATGGTGCAGCAGGCTGGCTCGGTTACTGTGCCAGAGCTTGCCGATACCCTGGGCGTGACGGCGTCTACCATTCGGCGCGACCTGCAGGCGCTCGACCGCGCACACCGCATCGCCAAGGTCCACGGTGGGGCGACGAGTCTTGAGCGCGCGCACGTGACGCGCGACCTAACGATCAGCGAGCGCAGCGATCTCCATAACGACGACAAGGAGCGTATCTGCGCCCGTGCGGCGGCGCTTGTGGAGCCCGATAGCTTTGTGTATATCGATTCGGGCTCCACGACCCTCAAGCTCATCGAGCATCTTCCGCGCCTTGAGGGCGTCACCTATGTGACTGATTCCGTGCTCCACGCTCAGCACCTCGCTTTGCGCGGCATGCGCACCGTTGTGCTGGGCGGCGAGCTCAAGCCAGAGACCGAGGCGCTCGTCGGACCCGATGCCTTGGCAACCCTGGACCGCTATAACTTCAACTGCGGCTTTTGGGGTTCCAATGGCATCGCCGCCGAGCAAGGTCTCACCACACCGGATATCGAGGAAGCGCAGGTCAAACGTATCTCGATGCGCCATACCGCCAAACGCTTCGTAATCTCGGACGCCAGTAAATTTGGCATGGTGGCGCCCGTCAAGTTTGCGGACTTTCGCGATGCAACGATCATCACTGCGGGCGAGGTATCCGCCAAGTACCAGTCGATGGATAACGTCATTACGGTCTAGCGACAGGGGACAGGACAAGGCCAAAGCCACCACAAAGGTGCCTGTCCCCGCTGTGGTGGTTAGTAACGAAAACCGAGTAGTTTTCTCAATAGAAAAGCGGCAACGTCCATTACGGGCGTTGCCGCTTTTGTTGTCTACCGGTTTTGTCTAAGTCTGTAACAACTAGACCGTTAAAAGTGGGCTAGGTGTTACAGATTGAGATACTTCCGAGCCGCGCCGTCCCTTTGTCTCAATCTGTAACATCTGGGACCGATTATGCCGAGTTATTGTTACAGATTGAGATTTTCCCTTAAGGGGGATTCGAATGTCTCGATCTGTAACAGATAGACCGGAAAATGGGCTCTAACTGTTACAGATCGAGACGTTTTGGGACCGCGGCTGAGCCATTGCGGCAAAACCACCACAAAGGTGCCTGTCCCCATTGTGGTGGTTTAGGGCTCCCAGGGGCAGGGGGCTTCGATGTGGATGTGCTCGCCGGTTACGGGATGCGTGAAGGACACGCTGTGGGCGTGAAGCATGAGGCCACAAGGACGCGGCGTGCCGTACAGGTCGTCGCCAACCAGGGGATGGCGCTCGCTTGCCAGGTGCACGCGGATCTGGTGCTTGCGGCCGGTGAGTAGCTCGACATCGATATACGAACGCGCGGGCAGGCCTCGGCGGCTCTTAAGGCGCTTGAGCACCTTCACGCGCGTCTGTGACGGCTTGCCGCTGGCGCCGACACGCATCTTGCGGCTATCGTGGCGGTCGCGGGCGATGGGCTTGTCGATGAGCTTCTCGTTCCAGTCGATCTTGCCCTCGGCCAGCGCCAGATAGTGCTTTTCGAAGGCGTGGTCGATGACCATTTGGTCAAAGGCGGGCTGCGTCTGTTTGTCGAGCGAAAACAACACCACGCCGGTGGTGTTGCGGTCCAGGCGGTTGAGCGGCTGCATGTCGGTCGCGGCAAAGCCGTCACCCATCGCCAGCAGCAGGTCGCTGGCGTAGTCGGTGAGCGTGCGCTCGCCGGTGCCGTCGCCGTGGACGATCATGCCGGCGGGCTTGTCGATGGCCATGAGCCAGGCGTCGCAGTAAAGGACTTGAGGTTCTTCGTTCACGTGTAAGCCTTTCGGTTAGCTAATTCCCACAAACATGCAGCCCGAGGTGGCGCCGCGCAGGCGGGCGGCGGGCTTGCGGCCGGCCTGTGCTGCTTCGACGGCACGACGGACGCGGGCGACGGCACGGCCCACCTCATCTGTCTCGAGCAGCGTTCCGTCTACCATGAGACGACGCACGCCGGCATCGAGCAGCTGAGGAACCTGCGGCGTGAGGTCGATGGGGTAGGCGTCGTACAGGCGAGAGCGGCCATGGATGTCGGTGCGTACGGGCATGACCTTGCCGTCGATATTCTTGAGTGACAGCTTGCGGGCGCGCAGGCGGCAGTTAGCGCAATCGTGGATGCAGCCATTGGCCACCTGCAGGATGCAGTGCTCACTCGTCATAACGCGCGGGCGGCCGAACACAGTGATGCCCAGGGCTGCGGGCGCGGCGGTGCCAAGCGAGACGATCTCGTCGAGCGTGATCTCGGGCGAGAGCCAAAACGCACCGGCTCCGCGCTCGGCAAGTGCCTCCATGCAGGGCGTGTTATGCACCGGCAGGCAAGAGCGAATCTCGGCCGTGGCGCCGGCATGAGCGGCTACGGCGAGCTCGGAGATATTGCCGACGGCGACGGTGGCTCCGGCATTGATCCAAGGATCGACGCGCTCGTGGTCGACGGCGCGGCAGACCTCGTCGAGTACGGGCACGATACCCTGCTCAAATGCATCGGCAGGGGAGAGTCCGACAGCCTCGAGCGCGTCGGTGGTCATATAGATGCGCGTTGCACCCTCCGCGCGGGCTGCCTCGGCGGCCTCGAGCGAGGTGACGGTGGCGCAGATCTGCGGCTCGTCGCGGTAGTGCTTGGGCATGGGGCGCGTACATTTGTCGAGCACCGGCAACTCGAGCGTTTTTGCGCGCTCCTCGTACGGTGCCAGAATGGCCTCTTCCAGCGCCTTACAAGCGGCGGCGCGCACCTTGTGCACGGCGGAGAAGCCCATGCCGCAGCCCTCATCGAGCGCCACATCAAAGCTCGCGGCCTCAAAGGGAGAGGAGCCCATGCGCCCGACGTGCTCAACCAGATCGGATGCCTCGACGGCGCGGGTCTTGGCGGCCTCGACGATGAAGCCCGTGGCGGTAGCGGTGAGCATGGCGTTGTCACAGCAGGTGAGTGTGACAGTAAACGGCTCGCCCAGACGTGCCACAACGGACACGTCTACGGCGCGGCGGCGCAGCACATCGCGCTTGAGCGCGGCGCCGGCGGCGTCAATGGCGCTCTGGCTTCGAATCACGCGCACGCGGCAGCCCTCGGGCATGCTACGGGGCACGCGACATTCGATGATGTCGCCTGCGGCGGCATCATCGGCGGTGATGGTGGTTAGGAACTGGTCAAACTCATCGTCGTGACGAAGCTCCAGCAGGTCGCCCTTGCCCACGGGCTCAAACAGCTCAATGCGGGCGATGGCGGCGCGGCGACGGCGATCATCGGGCTTGAGTCCGCGTACATCGCGGTTGGCCAGACGGCTGCCAAGCACCGTGCCCACAATCTGGCCGCGGTTGTTGGAGCGCTCGTAGCTCATCATCTCATCGCCCGAGGTGCCGTCCTGATAGGCGTGCGTAAAGTCGCGGTTGAAGCAGCGCTTGAGCTGGCGCTGGCGGGCGGCTTCCTCGTCCTTGGCAACGGTGGCTCCGGATAGCATGTCATCAATCTGATGACGATACACGTCGACGATGGAATACACGTAATCGGGGGCCTTCATGCGGCCCTCGAGCTTGAGCGATGCGGCGCCGGCGTCATACAGACGGTGAATAAGCTGCGACGTGTTGGTGTCGCGCGGGCACAGCGCGCGCTCGCGACCGGCAGGGGAGAGCGAGCGGCCGTTCTCGTCAATTAGCTCGTAAGGCAGACGACAGGGCTGAGCGCACATGCCGCGGTTGGCCGATCGTCCCGCCATGGCAAAGCTCGACAGCAGGCACAGGCCCGAGTAGCAAAAGCAGATGGCGCCATGGCTGAAGACCTCAAGGTCCACATCGGGCGCGGCGTCGTGAATGGCGGCGATTTCGTCGATGGAGAGCTCGCGCGAGAGAGTCACGCGGTCGGCGCCCTGCTCACGGCACCAGATAGTTCCGCGGTCGTCGTGGATGTTCGCCTGGGTCGAGATATGCGTCTCGATGCCGGGCATCGTGCGCTTGACTTCAAAGAACAGGCCCCAGTCCTGGATGATGAAGGCATCGGCGCCCAGCGTGGAGCAGCGATGAATGAGCTGCAGTGCATCGCCCATCTCGGACTGCTTGATGACGATGTTGACCGTGACGTAGACGCGCGACCCGGCTAGATGCGCGGCGCGGCAGGCTTGCTCAAAGGCCTCGTCGGTAAAGTTGGTTGCCTTGCGGCGGGCGTTGAAGCTGCCCATGCCGCAGTAGATGGCGTCTGCCCCGGCGGCGAGCGCGGCGGCAAAGGGCTCCGGGCCTCCGGCGGGGGCCAAAAGCTCGGGCCTGCGGTTAGTGGTTCGGCTGGCGGTTGCGGTCATATCCTGCCTTTCAAAATGCTCAGATATTCAAAAGTATAGTGGCGTCGCTGCGGTGGGCGACGCCCGCAGCCTAAGCAGGACAAAGTCTTCAGCAGCTTGGACTGGCTGCTCCACATGAGAACCGTTCAGCGGTTCGGGGAAACCGTTGGGCGATAAAATATTCTCGCAACGTGATAATAATCTTGCATCAAACAGAAACCTTGAGTACTATCCCAATCAAGCGCGGTGTTCAGACCGAACTGTGCCTCCCGGTGCGAACGCCGCGCTCACGCTCTCTATTTGATTGTAAGGAGAAAAACATGAGCAAGACCGTCGTGTCTTCCGATAACGCACCTGCAGCCATCGGCCCGTATTCCCCCGGCATCCAGACCGGCAACATGGTGTTCCTGTCCGGCCAGCTGGGCATCGATCCCGCGACCGGCAAGATGCCCGAGGGCGTCGAGGCCCAGGCCAAGCAGTCCCTTGCCAACGTCGAGGCCCTGCTGACTGCCGCCGGCGCTACGTTTGCCGATGTCGTCAAGACCACGGTCTACCTAGCCGACATTGCCGACTTCGCTGCCGTGAACGAGATTTACGCCTCCAAGTTCGAGGCCCCGTTCCCCGCGCGCAGCGCTTTCCAGGTTGCCGCCCTTCCGGCTGGCGGTCTGGTCGAGATCGAGGTCGTCGCCGCTCTCTAAGGCGTTGGCAACAACTAAACATGACATGCAAAAAGACCCTGCAGCGCGTGCGAGCTGCAGGGTCTTTTGTCAAGTGACGGATCGCTTGTGGAGCCGCGCTCCATTTTGCTCGCTAGCCTTCCTTGCGGACTTTTTGCAGGTAGCGGTAGACGCTGGGCTCTGAGATGCCCAGCGCGGAGGCGGCGCAGGCCACGGCGCCCTTGAGCATGAACACCCCGTTACCGTTGAGGTGGCGAATGACGTCCACGCGGTCGCTCTGACCAAGCGACGCTACATCCAGCCCGCGCGCGCTCAGCAACTCGGCAATGCTGCGGTCGATGAGCTCCTGTGTGGACTCCGAAAGGCTTTCGACCTCGATAGGGGCGGGCTCCGTGCGCGTCGGCGCCGCGTCGAAGCACGCCATGAGCTGCTGCGCCATGGCGTTGATGGAGCGCACAGTCGAGAGGTCGGTGTTAACGCAGAGCATACCGACGATCTCGTCATTCTCGCGGATAAAGTACGTCGCTGACTCCAACGTCTTGCCGCCGGCACCGCGCCCCTCGTAGCCCGTAATAAACGGCAGGTCGCGATACTTGGCGTCGTGCATGATCTTGAGTGCCAGATCGGTGGCGGGACCGCCGACCTTGCGGCCGCTCACGATGCCGTTGCGAATATCAACGATGGCGTGGTCGGGATCCGAGAAATCGTGCAGCACGATTTCGCTGTTTTTGCCGAGTATCTGCTCCAGAAAATCGACCATCGGCAAAAAGCGACGTACGGTCTCGTTCACGGGCAACTCCTTTGGGTGAAATCGGAAATGTTCATAACAATTTTTTCTCATGGTAACACGCTGCCCATCATCTCGTATATCCGCAGGTATATTGCGTAATGCAGACGAACGGTAGGAATTTAGCGGTAAACGGTTGACCAAAAGAAATGTTAGATGTTATTTTGACAAGACACTTTCCTGACCTGCGGAAATGCGTAATTTTAGCTGAAGAATAGTCTGATAACAAAAAATTATTATTGAGAATGAGAATCATCTTTAATACGATATGCAATGAAGGCACAACCTCAACCCCGCACTGCGTCACAATAGAGCGTTAGATGCGAAAACAACTACTTCGAGGATTGGTGGTCAAATGACCCAGGAGACGGTTACGAACGGCACTGAAGCCCTGTTCACTCGCGAAGGCATGCCTCCCGTTAAGGAAATGATCCCGTGTGCCCTTCAACACGTACTGGCATCGTTTGCCGGCATTATTACCCCGGCGGTCATCATGGCCGGCGTCTACGGCTTTAATAGCCAGCAGAGCACCGACATCATTCAGGTTGCGCTCATTCTTTCGGCAATCGACACGGCCCTTCAGGCCTTCGCTCCCTTCCGTCGCATCGGCGGCGGCCTGCCCATCGTCATGGGCGTTTCGTTCGCGTTCCTGCCGGCCCTGCAGGCCATGGGCGCCTCGGGCTTTAGCTTTGGCGCGCTGTTGGGCGGCGAGATCGTCGGCGGCGCCGTCGCGGTCCTCTTTGGTCTGGCCTACAGCAAGATCAAGTGGCTGTTCCCGCCCGTCGTGACCGGTACGGTCATCTTCTCCATCGGCGTTTCGCTGTATCCCACGGCCGTCAAGTATATGGCCGGCGGTATGGGTACGCCGTTGTGGGGCACCCCGCAGGCCTGGTGCGTCGCTCTCATCACCTTCGCCGTGGTCTTTGCGCTCGCCAACTTTGGCAAGGGCACGCTCAAGTTGGGCTCTGTGTTCTTTGGCATGATCGTTGGTATGATCGTCTCCATCCCCTTTGGCATGATCGACTTCTCCAGCGTCGCCACCGCTCAGGTCTTCGCCCTTCCCAAGCTCATGCCCTACGCGCTCGAGTTTGATCCCGAGGTCTGCATTACCCTCGCCGTCGTGTTCCCCATGGTTGCCATCCAGGTTATCGGTGACGTCTCCGCCGCCTGCCTGGGCTCCATCGACCGTATGCCCACCGAGCGCGAGCTCTCCGGCGCTATCGTGTCCCAGGGCCTCACCTCTATGGTCGGCGGCCTGCTGGGCGGTCTTCCCACCAGCGCCCTTGGCCAGAACGTGGGCATCATCTGCTCCAACAAGGTCGTCAACAAGTGGGTCTTTGTGATCATCGCGGCCGTCTTTGCCATCGCCGGTTTGTTCCCGCAGCTCTCTGCCGTCCTTTCCGCTATCCCGCAGCCCGTCATCGGCGGCGCGACCGTCGGCGTCTTTGGCACCATCACCATGAACGGCGTGCGCATGTTCACCCGCGAGGGCCTCACGCAGCGCACTACCACCATCGTCGGTACCTCCGTCGTCTTTGGCCTGGGTATCTGGATGGCCAGCGGTTGCCTTGCCGGAGAGGGTATGCCCGCCTGGGTGTCCACCGTCATCGGTTCCAATGCCGTAACCCCCACCGCCATCATGGCCATTGTCCTTAACCTGATCCTTCCGCAGACGCCGGTCGTGGCTCAGCACATCGATGCTGCCAAGGACGCTGCCGTGGATCTGGTCTTGCCCGAGAGCAAGAAGTAACCAATTCGGTGCTATTCGTCGGCGGACGCATCGCCTCGTCCGCCGACGCCATGCGGCACCAAGCCGCACTTCAAAGGGTTTGTCCCTTTGGTGAAGCGTTGACGGGAGAGGGCCCGTTTCCGGTGTAGGCCGGCGCTTCGCACTCCGCCATGTCAGAGGTGTCAAACCCCGCCTCTGATGTTGAAGGGAGCATCCATGCTTCTGATCGCTAACGGTTCCGTCTTTACCCGCAACGCTCAGACCCCGTTCATTCCAAACGGTGCGGTCGCCATTGACGGAGATACGATCGTCGAAGTGGGCCCCGAGTGCGAGCTCAAGGCCAAGTACCCGGATGCCGAGTACGTCGACGCCCAGGGCAACCTCATCATGCCCGGACTCATCAACTGCCACACCCACATCTACTCGGGTCTGGCCCGCGGCCTTGCCATTAAGGGCTGCAACCCCACCAACTTCCTGGAGAATCTTGAGCAGCAGTGGTGGAAGATCGACGACAACCTGACGCTCGACGGCACCAAGGCCAGCGCCTATGCCACGATTCTGGACTCCATCCGCGATGGCGTCACCACGATTTTCGATCACCATGCGAGCTTCTGCGAGATCCCGGGAAGCCTCTTTACCATTAAGGATGCAGCTCAGGAGCTGGGCATGCGTTCGTGCCTGTGCTACGAGGTCTCCGATCGCCGCGGCCAGGAAAAGTGCGACCAGGCTATTGCCGAGAACGCCGAATTTGCCCAGTGGGCCGCCAAGGAGCGTCGCGATAACGACAACCACATGATCGCCGCCATGTTTGGCGGTCACGCCACCTTTACGCTTTCGGACGAGACCATGGATAAGATGGCCGAGGCCAACAACGGCCTGACCGGCTTCCACATCCACGTGTGCGAGGGCATGAACGACGTGTGGGATTCCCGCCTCAACCGCGGTGGCATCAGCCCCGTCGAGCGCCTGCTGCAGCACAACCTGCTGGGTCCCGACACCATGCTGGGCCACTGCATCCACGTGACGCCTGCCGAGATGGATATCGTCAAGGAGTCCGGCACCTGGCTCGTCAACAACCCCGAATCCAATATGGGCAACGCCGTGGGCTGCGCCCCCGTGCTCGAGTTCTTCCGCCGCGGCATCCCCGTGTGCATGGGCACCGACGCCTACACCCACGATATGCTCGAGAGCCTTAAGGTCTTCCTGATCATTCAGCGCCACAACGCCGCCATGCCCAACGTGGGCTGGTGCGAGGCCATGACCATGCTGTTCGAGAACAACGCCAAGATGGCGAGCAAGTACTTCGATCGCAAGCTCGGTGTGCTCGAGGCCGGCGCTGCCGCCGACGTCATCGTCATGGACTACAAGCCCTTTACGCCGCTGAGCGAGGAGAACATCGACGGCCACATGCTCTTTGGCATGATGGGCAAAAACTGCCGCACCACCATCATCAACGGCCGCGTCCTGTACAAGGATCGCGAGTTTATCGGTATCGATGAGGACAAGATCAACGCGTGGACCATGGCCGAGTCCAAGAAGCTCTGGAGCACGCTCAACGATCGCACCTACTAATTCACAAGTAGATTCGCGCGCGTCGGGTGTTTCGCCGCATCCGGCGCGCGCATAGGCGGCCTCCGCGGGGTCGCCGGCGCTGTGCTAGCGCTACACCGTATTTGCGCCCGTCGCGCGGTCTCGCCGGGCGTTACAGAGAGGAGCTCATTGTGAGCGACATCATGAGGCCGATCCCGTTTTCGCAGCTGATGAACTGGATCATCGAGGAGCACAAGACTCAGGGCGCCGTCTTTGGCGTGCGCAAGATGGTCACGACCAACCAGGAGGGCGCGCTTCCCATTTTTGACGAGCGCATCGAGACTCCGTTTGGCCCGGCCGCCGGTCCCAATACGCAGCTGGCCCAGAACATCGTGGCATCCTACGTGGCCGGTTCCCGCTTCTTTGAGCTCAAGACCGTTCAGGTTATGGACGGCGAGGAGCTCTCCAAGTGCGTCAACAAGCCCTGCATTGTGGCGCAGGACGAGTGCTACAACTGCGAGTGGTCGACCGAGCTCGAGGTTCCGCAGGCTTTTGCCGAGTACGTGAAGGCATGGTTTGCCTGCCACCTGATCGCTCGCGAGTACGGCCTGGGCAGCCCGGACGGCTTTGTCTTCAACATGTCCGTGGGCTATGACCTGGAGGGCATTAAGAGCCCCAAGGTCGACGCCTACATCGAGGGCATGAAGGACGCCAGTGGCTCCGACGTCTGGAACGAGTGCCGCGCATGGGCGCTCGCCAACCTGGACAAGTTTGAGCATGTCGATGCCGCGTTTGTCGAGTCCATCCCGGCGCGCGTCTCCAACTCCATTACCGAGTCCACGCTGCATGGCTGCCCGCCGGCGGAGATCGAGCGCATCGCGACCTATCTGATTACCGAGAAGGGTCTCAACACCTACATCAAGTGCAACCCCACGCTGCGGGGCTATGAGTTTGCTCGCCAGCGCCTCAACGAGCTGGGCTTCGACTACATCGTCTTCGATGACACGCACTTCCGCGAGGATCTGCAGTGGGTCGACGCTGTGCCCATGTTTGAGCGTCTGATTGCCCTGTGTGCCGAGCGCGGCCTGGAGTTTGGCGTCAAGCTGACCAACACGTTCCCCGTCGACGTGACGAGGAACGAGCTGCCCTCCACCGAGATGTACATGTCCGGCCGTTCGCTGTTCTCGCTGACCATCGAGGCCGCCCGTCGCATTACCGAGCAGTTCGATGGCAAGCTGCGCATCAGCTACTCTGGCGGTGCTACGGTCTACAACATCCGCGCCCTGTACGATGCCGGCATTTGGCCCGTCACCCTGGCGACCGACGTACTCAAGCCTGGTGGCTACGAGCGCTTTAGCCAGATGGCTGGCGAGTTTACCGACCTGGATGGCAAGCCGTTCGCGGGCGTCTCTCTCGAGGCCGTGACTGCGATCCAGACCGACTCGCTCACCAACCCGCTCTACAAGAAGCCGCTGCGCCCGCTGCCCGACCGCAAGGTCGCCGGCAAGAGCCCGCTTTCCGACTGCTTTACCACGCCGTGCCGCACGAGCTGCCCCATTCAGCAGGATGTTCCCGCCTATCTGGCGGCCGTTGACGAGGGCCGCTACGAGGACGCGCTCAACATTATCATCGAGCGCAACGCCCTGCCGTTCATTACCGGCACCATCTGCCCGCATCCCTGTGGTCGTGCCTGCGAGCGCGCCTTCTACGAGCCCGAGGGCGCCCAGATTCGCGCCAGTAAGCTCAAGGCCGCCCGCGAGGCCATGACCGCCGTGCTGCCCAAGCTGCGTGCTCAGGCCGTCGCCAACGACAGCGAGCGCAACGTTGCCGTTATCGGCGGCGGCCCGGCCGGTCTGGCGACGGCGTTCTTCCTGACGCGTGCCGGCGTGCCCGTCACCATCTTTGAGGCTCGCGATTCGCTCGGCGGCGTGGTTCGTCACGTCATCCCCGAGTTCCGTATCGCGAGCGACGATATCTCCCACGATGCCGAGCTCTGTCTGGCCTTTGGCGCCAAGGTGCAGCTCAACGCCCGCGTGGAGTCCATCGACGAGCTCAAGACCCAGGGCTTTACCGACGTGGTCGTGGCCACCGGTGCCTGGATGCCCGGCTCTGCGGGCCTGTGCGAGGGCGCCGAGCTCGACGTGCTGGAGTTCCTCGAGGCCGCCAAGAAGGGCGAGAAGCTCGAGCTGGGCGAGGACGTCGTGGTCATTGGCGCCGGTAACACCGCCATGGACGCGGCCCGCGTGGCCAAGCGTCTGGCTGGCGTGAAGAACGTGCGCCTGGTGTATCGCCGCACCAAGAAGCAGATGCCCGCTGACGAGGAAGAGCTTGATCTTGCTCTTGCCGACGGCGTTGAGTTCTGCGAGCTGCTGGCGCCCAAGGCGCTCAACGGTGCCGTGCTGACCTGCGACGTTATGGAGCTTGGCGAGCCGGATACAAGCGGCCGCCGCAGCCCCGTCGCCACGGGCGAGACTGTCGAGCTTTCCGCCACCACGGTGATCTGCGCCGTGGGCGAGGGCATCGATGCCAGCCTGTACGATGCCGCGGGCGTCGAGCACGACCGTCGCGGCCGCCTTGCCGCCACTTCCACCGGCGTCGAGGGCGTCTGGGCTGCGGGCGACTGCCGTCGAGGTCCTGCCACCGTGGTCGAGGCCATCGCCGATGCCGCCGAGGTTGCCCGTGCCATCGCCGGTGTGGACTTTAACAAGTACGCTGACCAGAATGCTCAGGCCGGTCGCGAGGACGCCTGCTACGAGCGCAAGGGGTCGCTGTGCCGCGACAAGCGCAACTGCACCAAGACCCGCTGTCTGGGCTGCGGCTCGGTGTGCGAGGTCTGCTGCGACGTGTGCCCCAACCGCGCCAACGTGGCAATTAAGGTGCCGGGCCTGGCCAAGCATCAGGTCGTCCACATCGACGGCATGTGCAACGAGTGCGGTAACTGCGCCGTGTTCTGCCCCTACCAGGAGGGTCGTCCCTACAAGGACAAGCTCACCCTGTTCTGGAGCGAGCAGGACATGGAGAACTCCGAGAACGAGGGCTTCCTGGCTGTGGACGAGGACCACTTTAAGGTCCGCGTCGCCGGCACGGTCCGCACCGTCTCGGTCGATGCCGTCAACACCGGTCTTCCCGAGGCCGTCCGCCTGACCATCAGGGCCGTGCGCGACAACTATTCGTACCTTCTTAAGAAATAGGCGAATCTCTTATGGCCAAATCCATTCAACATAACGTGGCCTACGTTGCCTGCGGAAGCGGTTGCGCCTCCGCAGGCGGCGACGCCCGCTGCAGCGAAGGCTGCATTGGCTGTGGCGCCTGCGTCACGGCCTGCCCCCACGGCGCCATTGCGCTGGTTGATGGCATCGCTCGCGTGGATCGCTCCAAGTGCACGGGCTGTGGCCTGTGCGGCATGGCGTGCCCGCAGCGCGTGATTGCCTTCGTCCCCGGCTACCAGAACATTCTGGTGCGCTGCAACAACACCGATAAGGGTGCCATTGCCCGCAAGGTCTGCGACACGAGCTGCATCGGTTGCGGTATGTGCGCCAAAAAGTGCCCTGCCGGCGCTATCCGCATCGAGGACAACTGCGCCCATATCGACGGCGTGGACTGCCTGTCGTGCGGCATGTGCGCCGTCGTCTGCCCGCATGGCGCCATCCACGACCGCACCGGCATCGCCGCCGGCGTGTAGAAGGGAATCACCATGGCACAGGAATTCACTTTTACCGTTAACGGCGTCGAGCGCACGACGACCCAAAACAAACCGCTGCTGCGCTACCTGCGCGACGACCTGCACATTCACTCCGCCAAGGACGGCTGCTCCGAAGGCGCTTGCGGTACCTGCACCATCCATGTGGATGGTGCGGCCGTCAAGGCGTGCGTACTAACCACCGCCCTTGCCGCCGGCCGTAACATCGTGACCGTTGAGGGCCTGCCCCAGGACGTGCGCGAGGCCTTTGTGTACGCCTTTGGCGCCGTGGGCGCCGTGCAGTGCGGCTTTTGCATTCCCGGCATGGTCATGGCGGGTGCAGCGCTGATCGCCGAGGACCCCGAGCCCACCGAGGAGCAGATTAAGTACGCCATTCGCGGTAACGTCTGTCGCTGCACCGGCTACAAAAAGATTATCGAGGGCATCTCGCTGGCCGCTGCGGTGCTCCGCGGCGAAAAGCAGATCGACGAGGACCTGGAGCGCGGCGATGACTACGGCGTGGGCAAGCGCGCCTTCCGTATTGACGTGCGCAAGAAGGTGCTCGGCGAGGGCAAGTATCCCGACGACATCGACGAGCTCGATCAGCCGGGCCTGACCTATGCCAGCGCCGTGCGCTCCAAGTATCCGCGCGCCCGTGTGCTCTCCATCGACACCTCCAAGGCCGAGGCCCTGCCCGGTGTGGTGGGCATCCTGCGCGCCGAGGACGTGCCGGTCAACCAGGTCGGCCACCTTATCCAGGACTGGGATGTCATGATCGCCCAGGGCGATATCACCCGCTGCGTGGGTGACGCCATCGTGCTGGTGGTTGCCGAGGACGAAGCGACACTCGAGAAGGCCAAGAAGCTCGTAAAGATCGATTACGAGCCGCTGGAGCCCGTGCGCAACATTGTCGAGGCCAGGGCTGCCGACGCCCCGCGCCTGCACGACAGCTTCTTTGCCTTTGGCAACACGGTGGAGCTCAAGGACAACGTGTGCCAGAGCCGTCACGTGACGCGCGGCGACGCCGCCAAGGCGCTGGCGGAGAGCGCGTTTACCGTGACGCAGCGCTTTACCACGCCCTTTACCGAGCATGCCTTCTTGGAGCCCGAGTGCGCCGTCGCCTTCCCGTACAAGAACGGCGTCAAGGTGCAGTCGACCGACCAGGGTGCCTACGACACGCGCAAAGAGTGTGCCCACATGTTTGGCTGGGACAACGAACCCGAGCGTGTGGTCGTCGAGACCATGCTTGTGGGCGGCGGCTTTGGCGGCAAGGAGGACGTGTCCATCCAGCATCTGGCCGCGCTCGCCGCATATAAGTTCCAGCGTCCCGTGAAGTGCAAGCTCACGCGTGCCGAGTCGCTCGCGTTCCATCCCAAGCGCCATGCCATGGACGGTACCTTTACGCTGGGCTGCGACGCCGAGGGCAACTTTACCGGTCTGGACTGCGAGATCAACTTTGACACCGGCGCCTACGCGTCGCTGTGCGGCCCGGTGCTCGAGCGCGCCTGCACGCATGCCGTCGGCCCCTACAAGTACCAGAACACCGACATCCGCGGCTTTGGCTACTACACCAACAACCCGCCCGCCGGTGCGTACCGCGGCTTTGGCGTTTGCCAGTCCGAGTTTGCGCTCGAGAGCCTGATCGACCTGCTGGCAGAGAAGGTCGGCCTGGATCCGTGGGAGATTCGCTACCGCAACGCCATCGAGCCGGGCGAGGTTTTGCCCAACGGTCAGATTGCCGACTGCTCCACGGCGCTGAAGGAGACGCTGCTCGAGGTCAAGGATGCCTACTATGCGCATCCCGGACACGCCGGTATCGCCTGCGCCATGAAGAACGCTGGCGTGGGCGTTGGCCTGCCCGATGCCGGCCGCTGCAAGATCCGCATCGAGAACGGCGTGGCTGTGGTCTATGCCGCTACGTCCGACATCGGCCAGGGCTGCAATACGGTCTTTTTGCAGGACGTTGCCGAGGCATGCGGCCTGCCGCTTCGCTGCATTGCCAACGGCGAGTGCTCCACCGAGAACGCTCCCGACTCCGGCACCACGTCTGGTTCGCGTCAGACGGTCGTGACCGGCGAGGCCGTGCGCGGTGCCGCCTTCCTGCTGCGCGATGCCATGCTTGATATCGAGGCCGGCAAGTCTGCGCCCGCCGCTCCCGTGAATGCGCATGGCGACGGCGTCAAGATCGAGTACGACGACGGTCGCGCCTATCAGCTGCACACGCAGGAGCTCGTCGCCGGCCAGGGTATGCATCCTCAGGATCCCGCGGCCGCCATCAAGGCGCTCGAGGGATGCGAGTTTGGCTACGTGTACCTGGAGCCGACCGACAAGCTGGGCGCCGACGTTCCCAATCCCAAGAGCCACATCTGCTACGGCTTTGCCACGCATGTGGTCATTCTGGACGATGGCGGTCGCGTGAGCGAGGTCTATGCCGCGCACGATTCCGGCAAGGTGGTCAACCCCATCTCCATCCAGGGTCAGATCGAAGGCGGCGTGCTCATGGGCATGGGCTACGCGCTTACCGAGGATTGGCCGCTCAAGGACTGCGTGCCCCAGGCAAGGTACGGTACGCTCGGGCTGTTCCGTGCGCCCGAGATTCCGGATATCCACGCCATCTACGTGGAGAAGGACGAGCTGCTGCCCGTGGCATATGGCGGCAAGGGCATTGGCGAGATCGCAACGATCCCCACGGCGCCCGCCGTACAGAACGCCTACCGCGCGTTTGACGGCAAGCTGCGCCCGGATCTGCCCATGGTGGATACGCCCTACAGCCGCGCCCGTCGCCGCGGGTAGGGTAGAGCGTGGACGGCCATTGTTGACGGGCCGTTCGCGCTCAACATCAACTACATACGCTGCGCCTTTGGCCCCCGGCTCCATCGCGAGCCGGGGCCTTTTGTTTGGAGCGGAAACTGTGTCCCGGAATTGCCACTCAGAACGGGACGCGCTTTCCGGTAGAGCCTCTGGCGGAAACAGCGTCCCAGAATCGATGCTCAGAATGGGATTCACTTTCCGGATCGGCCCTCAACCGGAAGCTGTGTCCCGGAATCATGCCTCAGAATGGGATGCGTTTTCCGCTGGCCGGTCGTTTGGAAAGCGCATCCCAGTTTGAGTGTTTATTCTGGGACGCTGTTTCCGCTGAAGGACTCAACCGGAAAGCACGACCCGTTCCGAGACCTGATTCCGGGACACGGTTTCCGCTAGGCCCGCCATCCGGAAAGTGCATCCCGTTTTGAGCGTCCAGGCTGGGCCGCGCTTTCCGTTGGCGTGGCCGTTGGGAAAACGCGGCCCAGATAGGGGGGATGCGATCCGGCGATGCACGGCCTAGCAGCTCCTACAGCTCCACGTCGTTGAGCCACGTCGGTAGAGCGGTCTGCCGGATGCCTGCCGTCTGCAGCTTTTTGGCGAGCATTCCTGCCGAGCGGACCTCGTTCATGGTAAAGCGCAGCAGAGGGTGGCCGTAGAGCGATAGGTGCGCCTCGCGCTGTCGTTCGGCAACGAGCGCCTCGGCGGTGGTGCGTCCGGCCAGCATGGTCTGGTCGGTATATTTGATGAGCCCGTCGAGCTCGCCCAGCGTGAGTTCCCGCGTCTGGCGCTTCCAGGCAAAGTCCGTTCGTATGGGCTTGGCCGAATCGAAGGGGCCCGTCAGCTCGTATTGAAGCCAGTCGGGCGCAAAGCCCGTCTCGATCATGACGGCTCGGGCGACCGATTCCCCGCCGCTCTCGGCGCGGGCGTCGGCATATCGAAGCGTTGTGAGAGCCGTAGGAATCGCGCGACCATTGCGGACGGCCGTTCGTTGCTCGACGGCCTCCGTCAACTGCTCTCGCGTAAGGCCGAGCTTTGAGATCGCCGAATCGGCAATGGGCATGCCGTCGGCAAAACCAGTTTGCAGCAGGCAATCTGTGACCGTTTGGATGGGCGGCGTTACCGATATGCCGGATAGAAGGATTGCTCCGGCCGGCTCGATCTGATGCCGCTGAATATGCGCGCCCGGGCGAGCCGACGGCTTGGTGGCGCTGCAGACATGTACGACATCCAGGTGTCGCCACGAGACCTCGAGCCCCAGCAGACAGGCGGCCGAAAACGAGCAGAACGTCCAATCAGGGTGGATGATCGCAAGGGCGCGAATAATCTCGCAATGACGCTGCGCCCGGTTGAGCTCATTCCAGCGCGTTTTGCGCGCGAACATGCCCGGCATGGGGGAGACGACCATGTTGCCGATGCGCCGAAGGAGCGCTTTTCGGATCGCCGTGCTCGGGGGAATCAGACAGCGCCCCTCTTGTTCGGCTTGAGTGAGCAGTTGGTCGATGAGCTGGTCATTGCAATGGGTCATGAGCTACCGCCTCCTTTTGGGTAGCAAAAACGTATCAGCTGGAACTTGCCGCTCAGCTGACCAAAAGCTGACCAAAATCTAACCATGCAGGTAGATGGCCTGTTTTCGGCGACATTTTTACATCCGAATCGGTGGGCAGTAATCGGCGACCTTGAACGGTAGCTAGATATGAAGTCTTGGTAAGTTTCGGGACGTGTACTTTTTGAAAAAAGAGCATTCTATCTGCTGTTTTGTGTTTCCGGATCGCATATTTGAAGGCATGTGATAAGGGCGGCGGATCGTCGTCTTGTACCTGAGGAAACCGTGACCCGGAATTGCCGCTCGGAACGGGACGCGCTTTCCGGAACAGCCCTCAAGCGGAAATTGCATCTCGGAACGAGCCCTCAGAGCGGGATGAACTTTCCCAACGGGGCCGCATGCGGAAGCTGTGTCCCGGAATTGCCACTCAGAATGGGGCACGCTTTCCGGATGGCATGTTTGGCGGAAACTACGGCCCAGTTTTTGGCTCCAGAACGGGATGCATTTTCCGGAACGGTCCACGTGCGGTGGTGTACCGCCCCTTTCGTGTGCGCCGCTTGTCGAATTACGTTATAGCTAGCTATATTATAGGAAGGTATAATATAGCTAGCTATAACGTAAAGGAAGGATGGCCCTATGTTTATCGGAAGAACAGTGGAAATGTCCGAGCTCAATCGACTGTATGGCACGGGCTCCTTTGAAATGCCTGTGATTTACGGCCGCCGTCGCGTGGGTAAAACGCGCCTTATCACAGAGTTCATCCAAGGCAAGAAGGCTATTTACTTTCAAGCTCGTCGTACCAATGCGGAGGCAAACCTGCACGGCTTTAGCCAGGCGATACTTGCAGGCTCGGTTGGTGCTGCAGGCGTGTCGTTTCGTAGTTTTGACGAAGCGTTCGATGCATTGGCTACCATGGCTCGCACGGAACGTTTGATTGTCGTGATCGACGAGTATCCTTATCTCGCCCAATCGAATCCCGAGATCAGCTCGTTGCTGCAAGACAAGATCGATCACTTGTACAAAGAGACCAAGCTTATGCTTATCCTGTGCGGGTCGTCGCTTTCGTTTATGGAAGAGCAGGTGTTGGGCTACGAGAGTCCGCTATACGGTAGGCGTACGACCCAGTTTAAGATCATGCCGCTCGATTTTACGACGACCCTCGGGTTGTGGCAGAGCATGGGTCGCGAAGACGCTGCAGTTTGCTATGGCATGACGGGTGGCATTCCTGCATATATCGAGAAAGTCGATCCTGCCGCACCGCTCAAGGACAACATCAAACGTCTATTTCTTACTCCTACGGGCTATCTCTTTGAGGAGCCGAGTAACCTGCTGTTGCAAGAGTGCCGCAATCCCGAGCAATATGATGCGATCGTGCAAGCAATTGCTCAGGGGCGCTCGAGGATCTCGGAGATTGCGAGCTCTACGGGAATCCCTGCGAGCAACGTAAAGAGCTATGTGGATAAGCTGGCGTCGCTTGGGATTGTCGAGCGCGAGCTGCCCCTAAACGAGACGAGCAATAAGCGAGCCGTGTATCTGCTGAGCGACCAGATGTTTAGGTTCTGGTACAAGTTTGTGCCGCAGAACATTGGGCTGATTCAAAACGATATGGCCGAGATGGCGTATAAGCGCATTGAGCCGCACGTATCGGATTACATGGGTACGGTCTTTGAGCTTATATGCAGGCAATACGTGTACGAACTCGCGCGCGCGGGCCAGCTCGATGTGGTTCCGGCGAGCGTCGGGCGCTGGTGGGGGACGGACAATCGCACACATACGCAGGAAGAAATCGACTTGATTGTTGACGATGGCGAGGGCGCTGCGCTGTTTGCGGAGTGCAAATGGCGCAATGAACCGGTTGGCGAGGATGTGCTGCAAAAGCTCGTGCACCGAAGCGAGCTCTTTAGACGGCAGCAAAAAAGCTATGTGATCTTCTCGAAGCGAGGCTTTACGCAAGGATGTCAGGATGCTGCGGCGAGCAGGGGAGATACCAAGCTGATTTCGTTTGCCGAGATGTGCGAGCGGAGATAACCAAGCGCGCTCTGATTTGATGCTCGGAATGGGTCGCGCTAAGGATGCCAAGCGTAAAACCTTCAATGAAAATGGCGTAAAAACTACATCTGTCATGGCGTAAAAACTACATTGAAAGTAGCGTAAAATCAGCATTGAGAATGGCGTAATTTCGCATATCGCATGATAGAGAGGGACGGCCGTCTATGGATGCACCAAAGAGATTGACCCAAAAGGGATATAGGCCCCGGCTCATAGAGGAGCGCCTCGACACCCTTATGCGGGCGTTTGGCTGTGTGGAGATCAACGGCCCCAAATGGTGCGGCAAGACCTGGACGGCGCTCTCTCGCTCGGCGAGCGTCTCCAGGCTCTGTCTCTTATACACATCTCCGAGCCC
>URKT01000005.1 GCA_900548495.1 uncultured Collinsella sp.
CCTGCGCAAGACGAAGGCCACATTAAGTGGCCTTCTTTGCGTGCGGAACTCGCGACAAACCTAACCCATCTCGCCCACTCGGCTGGCACGGGGTCCAAGGTTGTCAAAAAAGCGGTCGGCGCGCAGTGCGCCGACCGCCGATATATGGGGTCTGATATTTTCTACCAGCTAGCTCCTCTTACTCGTCGAGGAGATCTTCTGGCATGTCGTTGCCATCGCCTAGATCGACTGGGGCTTCTTCGGGGGCAGAACCGTCTTCTGTTGCTTCGCCTTCGGGCTTCTCTTTGGCTGCCGTCATGCGGGCTACGGCGCAGATGCGGTCGTTGTCGTCGACGGTCATCATCTTGACGCCCTGGGTGGCACGGCCGGTCTGGCTGATCTCGTCGGTCTTGACGCGAATGACCGTCGCGCCCTCCGTCACGATGAACAGCTCGTGCTGTGGGCCCACCGTCTTCATGGCCGCGAGGTTACCCTTACGCTCGGTCATTTGGATGGTGTAGACGCCCTGACCGCCGCGATTCTGCTCCGGATAGTCCGCGACCGGCGTGCGCTTGCCGTAGCCGCGCTCGGTGATGACGAACAGATCGCCGTTGCCGTTAGTGACTTCCATGCCCAGAACGCTCACACCGTCCTTCAGACCGATACCGCGAACGCCGCTGGTGTCGCGGCCGGTGGCGCGCACCTGCTCCTCGGAGAACATGATCGCCTTGCCCGCGGTGGTGGCCAGGATAATCTTGTCACCCTCGCGCACGCGGCGCACGTTCAGCAGTGCGTCGTCGTCGCGCAGGTTGATGGCAATGAGTCCATCACGGCGACTACGATCGTAAGCGCTCATCACGGTCTTCTTGACCATGCCACTCTTGGTGGCAAACATCAGGTACTCGTCGGCCGGGAAATCGCGGCAGCTGATGACGCTCGCGATCTTCTCGCCCTCCTCGAAGGGCAGCAGGTTGACGATCGCGGTACCGCGCGCCTGGCGCGTACCCACCGGCAGCTCGTGCACCTTCAGGCGATAGACCTTGCCCTTGCTCGAGAAGAACAGCACGTACTCGTGCGTGGACGCGATGAACATCTCATCGATAACGTCGTCCTCTTTGAGATTGACGCCCGACACGCCCTTGCCACCGCGCTTCTGGGCACGGTAGGCAGCCACCGGGATACGTTTAACGTAGCCGGTGTGGGTGATGGTCACGACCATATCCTCGTCGGCGATGAGGTCCTCGACATCCAGGTCCTTCTCAACCTGGCTGATCTCGGTGCGGCGTTTGTCGCCAAACTTCTTGGAGATCTCGCGCATCTCTTCTTTGATGACGCCCAGGATCTTCTCCTCATGCGCCAGCAAGTCCTCGTAGTAGGCGATGGCGCGGCGCAGGCCGTCCAACTCTTCTTGAATCTTGTCGCGCTCCAGGCCGGTCAGACGGCGCAGCTTCATCTCGAGGATGGCCGTGGTCTGCTCGGGCGTAAAGCCAAAGCGCTCGATCAGGCGGCTGCTGGCCTCGGAGTCGGTCTGCGAGGAGCGGATGATGCTGATGACCTCGTCGATATGGTCGAGAGCCATCAAGTAGCCCTCAAGGATATGCGCGCGGGCCTGGGCCTTCTTAAGGTCAAAACGGGTGCGGCGGGTGACGACGTCGACCTGGTGGTCGATGTAGTTCTGCAGCATCTCGCGCAGGCTCAGGCATTTGGGAACGCCGTTGACGAGCGCCAGGTTGTTGGCGCCAAAGGTCGTCTGCAGCGAGGTGTACTTATACAGGTTGTTGAGCACGACCTGCGGAATGACGCCCTTCTTGAGCTCGATGACCAGACGGATGCCCTTCTGGTTGGACTCATCGCGCATATCCGAGATGCCCTCGATGCGCTTGTCGTTGACGAGCTGGGCGATCTTCTCCTGCAGGGTGCCCTTGTTGACCATGTAGGGAATCTCGGTAAAGACCAGGCGGCTGCGGCCGGTCTTGGTGGACTCCACATGCGCCTTGGCACGCACGGTAATGGAGCCGCGGCCGGTCTCGTAGCTCTGCTTAATGCCGGCGCTGCCCATGATGATGGCGCCGGTGGGGAAGTCCGGACCGGGCATGATCTGCATGAGCTCGTCGACGGTGGCGTCGGGGTTGTCAATCAGGTAGCAGGTGGCCTCGATCGCCTCGGTGAGGTTATGCGGGGCGATGTTGGTGGCCATGCCGACGGCGATGCCCTGACTGCCGTTGACCAGCAGGTTGGGGAAGCGCGCAGGCAGCGCCACGGGCTCGGTGAGCGATTCGTCGTAGTTGGGCTGCCAGTCGACGGTATCCTTCTGCAAGTCACGCAACAGTTCCATGGCGGGCTTTGCCAGGCGGCTCTCGGTGTAACGCATGGCCGCCGCGCCGTCGCCGTCGATGTTGCCGAAGTTGCCGTGACCGTCGATGAGCGGCGTGCGCATGGAGAACCACTGCGCCAGGCGGACCATGGCCTCATAGACCGCGGCATCGCCGTGCGGGTGGTACTTACCGATAACTTCGCCGACCGTCCAGGCCGACTTCTTGTGCGGTCGGTTGGGGTAGATGCCGCTCTCGTTCATCGCGTACAGGATGCGGCGGTGCACCGGCTTTAAGCCGTCGCGCACGTCCGGCAGGGCGCGCGCCGTGATGACCGACATCGAATACTCGATGAACGACTGCTTCATCTCGCGGCCAAACTCCGAAATCTGGAGCTGGCCGCCGTTGATATCCTCGCCGGCCGAGGCGCCACGGTCGACTTCGCCAAAGCTCTCCTCGAGCTCGGCGTCGTCGTCTTCTTCCTCATCATCATCGGCATCGGGGTTATAGGCGTCCGGATCGCCGTCCTCGCCCTGCTCAGCACGGGCAAGCAGGCGCTTCAGATCATCGGGCATACCGGCATCGCCGGCCTCGTCCATACCCTCGTTATTGTTGATATCGTCTGCCACGTTACCTCCTCTTAAGCGTCAAGGAATCGTGCATCATGTGCATGCTTCTCGATGTACTCGCGGCGATAGCCGACCTCGGAACCCATCAGCTCGCGCACGGCGCGGTCCGCCACCACGGCGTCCTCGATCGACACGCGCTGCAGAATGCGGGTCTTGGGGTCCATCGTCGTCGAGGCAAGCTGCTTGGGGTCCATCTCGCCCAGGCCCTTGTAGCGCTGGACGGTATAGCCCTTGCGCTTTTTGGTAATCTTGCCGTCCTTGGCCTTGCCGTCCTCGTCGTTATCGTCGGGGTTCAGGCCCAGACTCTGGATGGTGTCGCGCAGGATCTCGTCTTCGGGCTGGCGGCCGTTGGGATACACGTAGTGGATCTTGTTGCGCACCTTAATGCCAAAGATGGGCGGGCAGGCAACATAGACGTAGCCGGCATCGATCAGCGGACGCATGTACTTGTAGAAGAACGTCAGCAGCAGGATGCGGATATGCGCACCGTCGACGTCTGCATCGGTCATGATGATGATCTTGTGGTAGCGCGCCTTGGTGATATCGAAGTCGCCGCCGTCGCCGGCACTCGTCGTGACGCCGCAACCGATCGCGGTAATCAGCGACTGGATGGTGTCACTCGAGAACGCGCGATGGTCACCAACGCGTTCGACGTTCAAAATCTTGCCGCGCAGGGGCAGAATCGCCTGGATGTCTCGGCGACGGCCGTCCTTGGCCGAACCGCCTGCCGAGTCGCCCTCTACGATGAAGAGCTCGGTCAGCTCGGCATCGCGCACCGAGCAGTCAGCGAGCTTACCGGGCAGGGACGCCGTCTCGAGCAGGCTCTTGCGGCGGGTCGCCTCGCGCGCCTTGCGGGCGGCATTGCGCGCCTTGCAGGCCTGTTGCGCCTTCTTGACGATCTCGCGAGCGGGCTTGGGATGCTCCTCGAGGTAATCGACAAGACCGTCGGTCACAATCTTGAGCGTCAGCGCTCGCATATAGGAGCTGCCGAGCTTTGCCTTGGTCTGGCCCTCAAACTGCGGATCGGGCAGCTTAACCGAGATAACGGCCGAAAGGCCCTCGCGCACATCGTCGCCGGTCAGGTTGGCGTCTTTTTCCTTGAGCAGGTTCTGCTTGCGCGCGTAATCGTTGATCACGCGGGTGAGCGCGGTGCGGAAGCCCTCAAGGTGCATGCCGCCCTCGGGGGTGTAGATGTCGTTGGCAAACGACATGACGTTCTCGCCGTAACCGCTATTCCACTGCAGGGAAACCTCGACCTCGCCCATCTTGGCCACAGGTGCGTCCGGATCCGATTTGCCCTCGATGTAGATAGGCTCCTTAAAGGCCTCGGGGACGTCCTTGCCCTCGTTGAGGAACTTGACGAAGTCGATGATACCACCCTCGTAGCAAAACTCCTCCACGTGGAGAGTCGCCTCGCGCTCGTCGGTCAGCACGATCTTGAGGTTCTTATTGAGGAACGCCGTCTCCTGCAGACGGTTGTGCAGCGTATCGAAATCGTAGACGCAGGTCTCGAAGATCTCGTCGTCGGGCCAGAAGGTAACGGTGGTGCCCGTCGAATCCGAGGTGCCCACGACCTCCATCTTCTTGACGGTCTTGCCGCGCGAGAACTCCATCTCGTAGGTGTTGCCGTCGCGACGAACCTGAACGACCACGCGCTTGGACAGTGCGTTGACGACGGAGATGCCAACGCCGTGCAGGCCGCCCGAGACCTTATAGGCCGAATTATCGAACTTACCGCCGGCGTGCAAGATCGTCATGACGACCTCGAGCGTCGGGATCTTTTTAACAGGGTGCTCGTCGACGGGGATGCCGCGCCCGTTGTCGACGACCGTGATGGAGTTGTCGGCGTGGACCGTCACCTGGATCTCGGTGCAGAAACCGGCCATGGCCTCGTCGACGGAGTTGTCAACGATCTCCCACACCAGGTGATGCAGACCGCTGGCGCTCGTCGAGCCGATATACATGCCCGGGCGCTTACGAACGGCCTCGAGACCTTCGAGAATCTTAATCTCGCCGCCATCGTAATCGTTTTCGTTTGCCACACGTCCTCCTTCAGTCAAGAAAATGTGTACAGCCTTACTAGTTTATCGTAAAAAAATACCCTCGGGAACGAGGGTATTTGGCTCTACAAGGCCACCAGATGCGATTTAAGGCTCTTTTTTGCTTTGCACGCCCTTGGCCCACTCGGCGCTGGCTCTCATGGCGTTCTCGAGGGCCTCGCGCAGTTTTTGGTCTTCGATGGGCGCCACTTGGCACTCAATCTCGGTGCGCTCGGCCTCACTGAGGTCGGCGTGCGGAGCCGGCGGGCGCTCAGTCGTCGCCGGGCACAGGCGCTCCTTGGCGACGGGTGGCGTGTGACCGGGCGCGGTGGTTTTGAACACCAGGCCGTCCACATGTGCGCCGGCGCGCTCCATACGTGCGCGGATGATCTCGCGCAACAGCGTCATTTCCTGCGTCCACGAGGGCGAGTCGAGGTACACCAGCAGCTCATTGGACTCGGGCAGGTAGCGCAGGCCCGTCACATGGCGTCCCTCGCGCGTGCCCGAGCACACCGCATTCCAGACGCGATAGACCGCACGAGATTCCTCTGCAGCCTCCATCTGCGCGCGGCGCTCAGGTGTCGCGGCCGCCAGGATGCGCTGGCGCTCTGCGTTCAAAAATCCACTGAAGGCAACCGTCTCGCTCTCGCGCTCGTAATCAGCACGTCTCACCCATGCTCACCACCTTGGCTCGATCAAGCAGGTCATCGGTAAAGTATCCCAGGTTGGTCGTGGTTATGACCGTCTGGATATCATCGCCGATCAGCCGCAGAAAAGCACCGCGGCGCTCGCCGTCGAGCTCGCTCATCACGTCGTCCAAAAGCAGCAGCGGAGCAGTACCCAGAACATCGCGAGCCACGGCCACCTCGGCCACCTTCCAGGCCAGAACCAACGTTCGCTGCTGTCCTTGGCTGGCAAATGAACGAGCGGAGCGACCCGCCACGGTAAATTCAATCTCGTCGCGATGCGGCCCCACCAACGTCACGCCGCGGCGAATTTCCTCGTCGGCGTGCTCATCAAGGGCGGCCAGCATGCGCTCGTACGCCCAGCCCTTCAGCTCTTCGCGATCCTCGACCTGTGGCAAATCCCCCAGCGTGGACGCATAGGACACGTTGGCGGCTTCACCGGACGCCACTTGCCCATAGGCAGTACGCACATGGCCCGCCAGCCGGTCGAGCAGGGCCAACCGGTGCACAAGCAGAGCCGAGCCCGCGCGGGCAATCGAATCGTTCCACGCGCCGAGCATCTCACGGCAGCACCAGGTTTCCTTGAGCAAGGCGTTGCGCTGGGTCACGCAGCGCCCATAGGTGCTCGCAAGATCGGCATAGCGTGCGCTCAGTTGCATGCCAAAGTCATCGAGGGCGGCGCGGCGCACACTGGCGCCCCGCTTAACCATGTCCAGATGGTCGGGGCAAAACAGCACGCTCGGCAGAACCCCGCGCACACCGGCGGCAGAGCATCTCTTGCCGTTGCGGCTAAACGAGCGCTTACCGTCCTCCGCGCTCAATCCCATATCAAGCACGCGGCCGTCGCCCTCGAGCCTCAGCTCGACCTTGCACGAGCCCACGCCATCATGGACGAGCTCGGCTGCGGTCGGATGCCTAAACGAGGCGCCGCTCGTCAGCAGCTGCAGCGCCTCTATGAGATTGGTCTTTCCCGCCGCGTTGGGTCCCGCAAGTATCGTCACGCCCTCGTCCAGGGCAAGACGATAGCTATCGAAGCTGCGGTAGTGCGCGACGGAAAGATCGCGGGCGAACATGGTCATAGCGCAGCGCTAGATGCGGACCGGCATGACCAGGTACAGGTAGTTGATCTTGTCGTAGGACTTGAAGATGCCCGCCTGCGAGTAGCTCTTGAGCTCCAGCGTGATCTCCTTCTCCTTGGACAGGGCATTGAGGCAGCCGAAGATGTAGTGGTAGTTGAAGGCGATGGTACCCGACTCGCCCTCGGCCTCGACATCGATCGTCTCCTGTGCAAGGTCCTGGTCATTGGAAATGGAGGACAGGCCCATCTGCCCGTTCTCGACATCGATCTCGAACTTGACGGCGGGGTTGGCGCTCGCGATAACGGCCACGCGCTTGAGGGCGGCGTTAAAGGCGGCGACGTCGATCTTGACGCTCGTCACGCACGAATCGGGGATGAGCTGCTTGTAGTTGGGGTACACGCCCTCGATGCGGCGCGACACGTAGGTGGTGTTGCCGGCCTCGAAGACGACCTGGGTGTCGGTAGCCCCGATCATGATGGTCGCCTGGCTGGCCATGATGTTCAGTGCGTCGTTAAAGGCGTCAGCCGGAACGTTGAGCTCAAAGGAGCCTTCGAGGGTCGAGGTCTCGACCTGCGTATCGCACACGGCCAAACGGAAGGAATCGGTCGCCACCAGGCGCACGGTGTTGTTCTCGACCTTCATGTGCACGCCACCCAGGATGGGGCGGGCCTTGTCGGTCGAGGTGACGCGCCACACGCGGCCGACCATCTCGGACAAGATATCGGTCGGCAGTTCCACGGCGCTCTCGATGGCATAGGCCGGAAACTCGGGGAAGTCATTAGCATCGAGCGTGTTCAGGCGGAAAGAGCTCTTCTCGCAACCAATCAGCACCTGGCGCTCGGACAGCTCAAAGGTGACCGGGGCGTCGGGCAAGGTCTTGGTGATGTTGGAGAGCATCTTGCAGGGAATAACCATCTCGCCCTCCTCCTCGACATGGGCGGCGATACGGTGGCGGATCGAGATGGTGTAGTTAGAGGTCTGGAATTCCAAGATGCCGTCTTGGGCCTTAACGAGCACGCCCGACAGGATGGGGAGGGTGGATGCCGAAGCGACACCCTTCATAACGACGCCGATGGCTTGTGTAAGCGAGCTCTGGCTGACGGTGAACTTCATCTTTTAATACCTTTCTATAGATATAAATATCTTAATAATAGTAATAGCACTGACGAAACTGTTGATTACTCCCAAAGACGCAGGTCAGACCCAAAAAGAGAATCGACAGCAACCTGTGTGCAACAGGGGTGGTTTTCCACGTTCAAAACCTGCGCAAAACTTTTCATCACCGCGGGTTGGGTTTTAGACACCTTATGCCCGTGGTTTCGACAAGTTTTCAACAGGTGTCTCTATTTCCCTACGAGCGCAGTGTAATTTTATCGCGCAGCGACTTGAGGTCTTCGGTGACGGTGCGGTCTTCCTGGATCATCTTCTGGACCTTTTTGTAGCTCGTGCTGACGGTCGAGTGGTTGCGGTTGCCAAATTCGGCGCCCACCGCCGTGGTCGTCATCTCGCACATCTCGATGGCCAGATAGATGGCGATATGGCGTGCTTTGGCGATATTGGCGTTGCGACGCGGGCCGATGAGCTCCTCGTGTGTCACGCCGTACTGCTCTTCGATGACGGACTGAACCGTCTGGACGTTGATCTTTTTGGCCGATGTGTCGAAGTACTGGCTGGCGATGGCGTCGATATCGTCAAAGGTGAGCTCTCCGCCCTCGCGCTCGCGGTCGCCCGCCTCGCCGGCGCAGCGCTCGCAAAAGCTCTCGAGTTCGCGGATGTTGGTGCCCGAGACCTCGGCCATGTGTTTAAAGTGCTCGTCGGTCAGGTGCCCGCCGTCGCCCCCATAGGCCGCCAGCAGTGAGTCGTCGCCCGCCTCGGGAGCGGCGACGATGGTGTTCTCGTAATAGCGCTGCAAGATCTTGTATTTCATCTCGTAGCTGGGCTCTGCGACCAGGCAGAGCATTCCGGCGTTGAAGCGGCTGGTCAGACGCTCGTCCATGCTTAGGTCCTTGGGGGCGCGGTCTGCCGCGATGACGACCTTCTTGTTGTTGCGGATGAACTCGTCCATGAGCTGGAAAAAGTAGTCCACGCTCGCGCGCTTGCCGATGATGTTTTGGATGTCATCGATGATGAGCACGTCCACGCCGTGGTACGCCTGCATGATGGGGGCGTTGCTCTTCTTTTGACGGTCGAACTCGGTCATCAGGTCGTCCAGATATGCCTGGGAGTTGGCATACTTGACCTTGATCTCGGGCGACTTCTCGGCGAGCTCGTTTTTGATGGCAAGCAGCAGGTGCGTCTTGCCCAGGCCCGATTTGCCGTAGATGAACAGTGATGTGCATGTGCCGCGCTCGTCCGCGAGGGCGGCAAACTTGAGTGCCGAGCGATAGGCATGGCTGTTCTCGGGGCCGTAGACAAAGTTCTCAAAGGTAAATTTTGAGTTCGCGGCGAGCGGGGCTCCATCCGTATTCTGCTCGGCCGGCACGGTCGGTGCTGGCATGGGTGAAGCGGGGGCCGCAGCTTGCGTGGATTTAGTCGGCGCTCCGCCCTTCATCTGGTTCATCATGCGACGAAAATCGTCGGCCGAGAGCGTGTTCTTGATTGCAATGCCCGAATCCGCGCCCGCCGCTGCGTCGTGAGCGATGGGCATGTGCGTGACGGGTGCGTTCGTTGACGTCGCCGCCGCGCTCGTCAACGGTGCCATTGTTTCACGGGAAACATCGCTGTGCTGGTGCTCGATTGTCGGCACATCGCCTGCGGAGGCCGGCACCGCCGGGGAAGCAGCGGGAGCCGTGGCGGGCGCCGTGGCGGCAGCGGATTCCGTCGCGGCGCCTTGCGGTGCCACGATGTCGAGAGCAATCGGTGCAAAGGCGATTTCTTCCAGATAGGCCTCAATAGTCGGCTGATGCTTTTTGAGCTGCGCGATGGCAAAGCGCGAGGGGGCCTCGATCGTGAGCGTATCTTCGGTCAGGCTTATGGCGCGCGATTGCCCCAGCATGTTGATGAGGCGTGCATCTTGGCCGTCGCGCTGGCAAAAGGCGATGGCGTCCCCCAGGATGATGCTTGCTTCCTCGTCCACTGTCTCTCCCGTTCTTTAGCTCTGAGCTCGCACGCGAGCGGCGCCGAGTTCGGTCAGATGGTATTTCTGGCCATGCTTGATGACCAAGCCAGCCTGCGCCAAGTCATTGAGCGTGCGTGACCAAGTAGGGGCCGAGTTTCCAAACGCCCTCGCCAGATCGGTTGCACCGCACGCTTGATTTTGCGCCAAATAGCCCAGTGCGGCGTTGCCGCGATCGCTTACGAACACGTCCGGTTGTGGCTGCGCATACTGATTTGCTGCATTAGGATACATCATTTGAGCTGCTGGTTGTTGAGAACTCTGCATCGGCGGCATTTGCTGTTGAAAACTTTGAGGCCACTGTTGGTAAGGCTGCGGAGGCATCTGCTGGGCCCAGGGGTTGTACTGCTGCTGCGGCATCTGCTGGTACGGCTGCTGATATCCCTGCTGGTACTGCTGCGGGAACTGCTGGCCGTACCCCAGCGGCGGCATCTGCTGATATGGATATCCCTGTTGGTACGGCTGATAGCCCATTTGCTGGCCACCCGGTGCGCCCGTCGCCTGCTGCATTGCTGCTGCATCCTGATCCGCCAGCGGCACGGCCTCTGGCATGTTTGGCGGCATCGACATCGATGTCGCCTGGGGCTCTTGTGTGGGAAGCATTCCGGGCTGCTGCATCTGCCTCACGGGGGGCTGCATCTGCTGCGTTGCCATGGGCTGCTGCGCAAAAGCTCCCGGCAGGGGATATGTGGGCTGCTCCGTCTCGGGCCGCACGGCAGCACCGCGTCCGCCGGCACGCTCGATTTCCTGCACTCGTTTAGGGTTCAGGCTTACCGTAACCACGGTGCCGTTGCCCATGTTGTCCTCGATGGATACGGCACCGCCGGCGTTTTCCAAATACTCCTGCACCATGGGAAACCCTGCTCCGGTTCCACGGATATAGCGCTTCATCTTGCTGTTTGCGCTGGTAACGCCAAAGTCGAAAGCGCGTTCCTTGTCGTCGATGCCGGGTCCTTGATCAGCAAAGCGGATGGTGTCTCCGCCGTCCAGAATCGAGATGATGGGCTCGGCAAAGTGCGCGTGGATAAAGTTTTCGACAATCTCGCGGATGACCATGAGCGAGATATGGCCACCTTGTTCTTTCATGCACTGGTAGACGGTGTTGGTCGTCTCTTCCAAATACGTGCGGACATCTTGCGGATCAATGACGATCACACGCGGTGTCGACAGCATGTCGTCATAGACGGCGATGCGCGCGGCGTACATGGCTTTTGGCGCCTGCGTGGTCGTCTGCTCGCCTTCCGCATGCTCTTCGCGCACGCCGGTGATGTGTTCGTTGTCGGGTGCCGGGTCTCCGGAATCGACCATGGTGTAAAAGTCGTCAGACATGCCGCTCGCAATCTTTCAAAAGGTTTCGAACAAATAGTAGCTCACCGTGCAATGTTTCTCATCTTTCGACAACTTTTCAAAACCTGTTGAAAACTTTGGAAAACGGGCGAAAAGTTCTCAACATTGCCAACATGACCTGTTGAAAACTCGATGAAATATCGTGAAAAGTTGCCATGCACCGCTAAATCGAGCTTGGCTTATGGGGGAACCGTGTGAACTGCGCAACCTTTTACCTTTGATTTCTTGACATTTGAACATTGATTTCCCTACAATCTTCAAGCTCACGTGTCTATATCTGCGTCCGCGTCCCCGCGGACACTCGAAATGCAGCAGGAGGAACTTAAGATGAAGCGTACGTATCAGCCTAATAAGCGTAAGCGTGCCAAGACCCATGGCTTCCGTGCCCGTATGGCCACTAAGGGTGGTCGTGCCGTGCTCGCCCGTCGTCGTGCCAAGGGCCGCAAGCGTCTCACTGTCTAGCAGCGATACACACATCTCGCATGAAGACTATTAAGTCTCGGCAAGATTTCGAGCATGTGTTCAGTCAGGGGCGTCGTTTCAATCACCCTCTGATTCGAATGACCATATGTGAATCGGTTGGCGAAGGCGACTCCGGAAGGGTCGCCTTCGTTGGTGCTAAGCGACTCGGTTGTGCCGTCGTGCGCAACCGATCTAAGCGTGTGATGCGCGAGGCCGCCCGCAGCTGCGGATTTCCCGTTGCGGGTTATGACATCATCTTGTTTGCAACTCCCAAGACGAGGGTTTCCTCGCCGCAGGAGATGGACAAGGCGTTGCGTTCGCTTATGAAGCGCGCCGGCGTTGCCGGGGAGGAGCGATGAGCAATCACGTTTTGCGACGTGTTGCCATCGCTCCTATTCGCATATATCAACAGGTTATTTCGCCCTTATTGCCTGACGCCTGCATTTATTACCCAACGTGCTCGCAATACGCCGTCCAGGCGATTGAGAAGCACGGTGTTTTGAGAGGCTGCTGGCTTGCCGTGAGGCGCATCGCTCGCTGCAATCCCCTGCACGTCGGCGGTTATGACCCTGTGCCCTAGCGGGCACTCGCTATCGGAGGAAAACTTACATGTGGGATTGGATCGTTAACATCCTTTTCGAGCTGCTCAAGCTCATCCAGACCTTTGCGGTCGACTGGGGCCTGTCCATCATCATCCTGGTGGTCATCATCCGTCTGCTGCTGACGCCGCTCATGCTCAAGTCGACCAAGTCGACGGCTCGCATGCAGGTGCTGCAGCCCAAGATGCTCGAGATCCAGGAGCGCTATGCCGACGATCCCCAGCGTCAGGCCGAGGAGATGCAGAAGTTCTACAGCGAGAACAAGTTCAACCCCATGGCTGGCTGTCTGCCGCTGCTGATTCAGATGCCTATCCTGTTCGCCCTGTTTACATTGCTGCGCAACCTGCCGCAGTACTTTAACGACGGCACGTTCTCGTTCTTCAACATCCTGCCCGACCTGACCACCACGCCGAGCGCTTCCTTTGCCGATGGCTTTATGGTTGCACTGCCTGCGCTGGTTTGCCTGATCCTGTTCGCCGTCCTGACCCTGATTCCGCAGCTCTATATGTCGCGCAACCAGACCGGCCAGCAGGCTCAGAGCATGCGTATGATGGCCGTTGTCATGACGGTCATGATGCTTTGGATGGGCTGGAGCCTTCCCGTTGGTGTTCTGCTGTACTACGACGTCTCGTCTGCTTGGCAGGTTATCCAGCAGATTTTTGTGACGCAGAAGGTCATCGACAAGGCGAAGGCCGATGAGGAGGAGCGTCTTAAGAACGCTCCGCTGCAGGTTGAGGTCACTCGTCGAGAGAAGAAGCCGCGCCCGCACAAAAAGAAGTAGTGGGATATCAATCTTATTTAGGTACCTAACTTTTGGAGTACGTTATGTCTGAAGAGATCATCGAGGATATGCTTGAGGAGGTTGCCCCGCAGGTCGCGGGCGATTATCCCGAGATTGCACAGCGCTACAAGGCTGGTGAAGAGCTGACCGATGAGGAGATCGACACCATTGCCGATGTTGCGATTTCCATCCTGCGTTCCATCCTTTCGCACTTCGATGCCGCCAACTCTCCTATCGATGAGTATGAGGGCGACGAGGGTGAGCTGATTTTGGATGTAACGGCTCCCGACCTTGCTGTTCTCATTGGCCGTCATGGTCGCACCCTTGATGCCCTTCAGGTTATGTTCTCTTTGCTGGTGAGCCGCAAACTTGGCTTTAGGTATCCGGTTGTAGTGGACGTAGAGGGATACAAGAGTCGCCGTCAGGACAAGGTTGCTTCCATGGCTCAGTCTGCTGCCGAGCGTGCCATCCGCACTCATAAGAGTGTTTCGCTTCCGCCCATGAATGCCTATGAGCGTCGACTGGTTCACATTGCACTTCGTGGCAATGATGCCGTCGATACTCATTCTGAGGGTTCTGACCCTGATCGCCATGTGGTGATTGTTGCTCGATAATCTTCTCGAGCTTATGCTAAGGGGACGTGGTTTCCACGTCCCCTTTTTTTGTCAAAAGTTCTCGATACACTGATTTTTGTCAGAAAGGAGCTTTCGTTGTTAGTACTTATTGATCAGCAGGCTGACGAGATGTTGAGTCGTCTAACTTCCTATTGCAAAGAGTATTCCTTGAGCGTAACTGATGTTGAGCTGAGGAAATGTATTCAGCATTTGGATTTGGTTCTAGAAACAAATAAGACAACCAATCTCACCCGTATTCTTAACGTAGAGGATGCTGCAGTACTTCATATCCTCGACTCACTTGTTTTGCTCCCCTATATCAACAAGGCTCCTGAGGGAGCTTTGCTCGATATGGGAACAGGTGCGGGCTTCCCTGGTATTCCATTAACCATAACCACGCATCGTAAAGCTACTTATATTGACTCTGTTGGCAAGAAGGTTGATGCGGTTAATTCCTTTGTCCATGCTCTTGGATTGAAACATGCTCATGCGGTTCATGATCGTCTTGAAGAATATGCTCGAAGCCATAAGAAGCAGTTCTCTGTTGTAACCGCCCGCGCACTGGCCCCTCTACCGATTCTTGTTGAGTATGCGGCTCCGTATCTGAAGGATGGAGGGCTATTTGTTATAACCAAGGGCAATCCTTCGGATGAGGAGCTTGCTTCCGGCATGTCAGCAGCTAAGATTTGCGGCTTCACTTTGCTTCTGAATGACGCAATTGATTTGCCTGAAGGCTTGGGTCACAGGGAGTTCATTGTTCTTAAGAAGAGTCATCCAGCATCCGTCTCATTGCCTCGTGCAAATGGCGTGGCAAAGAAGAATCCGCTTGCCTAGATGTTTCACGTGAAACATAATGGATACTAACAACTTGCAGTGTTTCACGTGAAACATGGCGGTTGATATCGATTCGGAATGTTTCACGTGAAACATCCTCCGTTTGACAGCTTTAATACACACCAGGAGGGACCGTGGGATTTCGCGACGTTAAGCGTTCTAAGAGCGCAAAAGACACGCGTATCATTGCAATCATCAATCAAAAAGGCGGCGTCGGTAAGTCAACGACGGCTGTAAACCTTGCAGCAGCACTGGGTGAGCAGGGTCGTAAGACACTGATTGTCGATTTTGATCCGCAGGGAAACAGCACCAGTGGATTCGGAATTGAAAAAGAAGACCTTGATCACTGCATCTATGATGCATTGTTGAATGATGTGCCGGCAGAATCACTCGTTCTTGATACAAATTGCAAAAAGGTATTCGTAATTCCAGCTACAATTCAGCTTGCAGGCGCTGAAATTGAGCTTGTAAGCGCAATTGCACGTGAAACCCGCCTCAAAGATTTGCTTGAGCCGATTCAGGACGAGTTCGATTTTATTTTCATTGACTGTCCTCCTTCGCTTGGCCTGCTTACTATCAACGCCTTGACCGCAGCGGATAGCGTTTTGATTCCGATCCAGTGCGAGTATTACGCACTCGAGGGCGTTACGAAGCTGCTTGAGTCTATGAAGATGGTTAAATCACGTCTTAACAAGGGCTTAGACACCTATGGTGTGCTTATGACCATGTATGACTCGCGTACTTCACTATCGAATCAGGTTGTTGAGGAGGTTCAATCGTACTTTGGTGATAAGGCGTTTAAGACGCTAATCCCCCGTACGGTTAAAATCTCCGAAGCTCCGTCTTTTGGAGAACCGGTAATTACCTATGCACCTCAAAATAAGGGTGCAAAAGCATATATGAACCTTGCAAAAGAGGTGATCAAGCGTGCCTAGTGTAAAGAAACGTGGCGGATTGGGACGTGGACTCAATGCTTTGGTCTCAGAGGCCGAGTATGAGACCGGCGGTTCGGCTGCATCGGCTTCAAATGCTGCATCTGAAACAAAACTACCTATTGAGGATATCGTTCCTAACCCTAATCAGCCGCGAATTCACTTTAACGAAACTGAACTTCGCGAGTTGAGCGAGTCAATCCAAGAACATGGCGTTTTGCAGCCGCTTTTGGTTCGCAAGCATGGAAACGGCTATGAGATCATTGCTGGTGAGCGTCGTTACCAAGCTTCAAAGCTTGCTGGTCTTGAGGAACTGCCTGTCATCATTAAAGATGTTAACGATGAAGAGATGCTGGCTCTTGCTCTTATCGAAAACCTTCAACGTTCTGATCTGAATCCCGTCGAAGAGGCTAAGGGCTATCGACAGCTCATCGATGCCAGCGGTATGACCCAGGAGGCATTGTCGAGGGCGGTAAGCAAGTCACGCTCTGCAATTACAAACTCGCTGCGCCTTCTCGATCTCCCTGAAGTTGTTCAGCAGATGATTTTTGAGGGCAAACTTACTGCTGGTCATGCGCGTGCTATTCTTGCAGTTCCCTATGAGGACGCTCGAATTCGACTTGCAGAGAAGGTTGTTGCAGAGGGCCTTTCCGTAAGAGCGACAGAAAATCTCGCTCCGTTGTTTTCTGCCGGAGAGACACCTAAGACGCCGAGGCCTGCAACGCCTCAGTCTTTTAAAAAGGCTGCCCGCGTGCTTCGTCAGGTTTTTAATACCAACGTGCGTGTGAAGAGCTCGCGTGGAAAGAATAAGATTGAGATTGAGTTTAAAGACGAGGAAGAGCTCTCTCGTATTCTTGGCGAAATGATTCAGTTTGATCAAGGAGGCCAAGATGAGGAATAAGATTTTAACTGCGATTGCATTGGCGACGACTGTCGCAGCTGGTGCCTTTGCTGGATATAAGATCGCGACAGACGATGAACTTCGAGGTCGTCTGCTTCGAGGCGCGCAAGATATCGTCGATACTTCCAAGAAGAAAATGAATGTTATGACAGAAGATGTTGCCATGCGTACAGCTCAGGTAACGAAGAATCCTAAGATTAATCAAGGTTGGGTTAGCAACCAATGGGAAAATGTAGGCTATTAGGTACCTAACAATTACTTAGTATATTTTGATGGGTCCTTGTCTGATTCACGAGACAAGGACCCCTTATTTTGGCCGTAAAAAATGGGACAGGTAGCAGCTGATTCAAAATTAAGGTCAATAAATGAAACGGCCCCGGTTGCATATCTTGCAACCGGGGACGTTCGATGTTTCACATGAAACGTTTTGGGGTGCGACTCCCCTATGCGTTCTTCTGAACTTTGAAGCGCTGCTTCAGCTGTCCGCAAGCGGCGTCAATATCGTTACCACGGGAGTTACGAATCGTGGTCTCGATGCCACGGGACTCAAGACGACGCTGAAGATCCTCAACCTTATGAATCGGCGACGGCTTGAGCGGGCTACCCTCAATGTCGTTAAGCTGAATAAGGTTAACGTGGCACAGCGTTCCCTCACAGAAGTCGCAGAGCGCCTGCATCTCGGGATTCGTATCGTTGACGCCTTCGATCATGGCATACTCATAGGTCGGGCGGCGGCCAGTCTTCTCGGTGTAGAGCTGAAGCGCCTCGTGAAGGCGAAGCAGTGTGTACTTCTTAACACCGGGCATGAGCTTGTTGCGCGTCGACTGGATGGCGGAATGCAGGGAAACGGCAAGCGTGAACTGCTCGGGGATATCGGCAAATTTGCGAATACCGGGAATAACGCCGCTGGTAGAGACGGTGAGGTGACGAGCGCCGATACCGATGCCATCGGGGTCGTTGAGGATTCGCAGCGCCTTGAGAACCTCGTCGTAGTTGGCAAACGGCTCGCCCTGGCCCATGAAGACGACGCTCGTGGCACGCTCGCCAAAGTCGTTGGATACATGAAGTACCTGGTCGACGATCTCTTGAGCGGTCAGAGAGCGCTTGAGGCCGTTGAGACCGGTAGCGCAAAAGGCGCAGCCCATGCCACAGCCAGCCTGGGTGGAAACGCAGACGGAAAGCTTGTTACGACGGGGCATACCGACAGTCTCGACGGAAACGCCGTCGTGGTACTCGAGCAGATACTTACGAGAGCCATCTTTGGAAACCTGCTTGGTTAGTTCAGTCGGCGTATCAAAGGCAAACGCCTCTTTAAGCTGCTCGCGGAAAGCCTTGGGAAGATTGGTCATATCGTCAAACGAACAAACGTTCTTCTCAAAGACCCATTCGATGAGCTGCTTCGCGCGGAAGGCGGGCTGGCCAAGTTCGGCCACGAGCTCGCGAATATCGTTTTGGCTCAAGTCGCGAATGTCCTGAGATTTAGTCCTGGGATTCATGGAAGCCTTTCGATTTTGGGGAAACGTAGAGGGTATCGCTACAATATGGTATCAGCTGCAGAAATTATAGAGGAGGAGTCTGCCCATGCCGGGTAAAAGCCTAGAGAACATGCACGTAGCGGTCTTGGCGGGCGGTCATTCCGCCGAGCGCGAGATCTCGCTCGATTCGGGAAAGAACGTTGTGGTGGCACTGAAGGAAGCTGGCTACACCTCGGTGGAGCTGCTTGACACGGCCGCTGATGACTTTATGGTAACCATGGCGACCGGCGGATTCGATGTGGCATTTATCGCCATGCACGGCGCCGGCGGTGAGGATGGCGCCATGCAGGGTGCCATGGAGACCCTGGGTATCCCCTACACGGCCTCGGGCGTACTTGCCAGCGCCTGCGGTGCCGACAAGGAGGTCTCTAAGCTCCTATACGCCAAGGCGGGCATTCCCATTGCTCCCGGCCTTGCGCTCGAGGTGGGCGATGAAGTCGATATCGATCATATCGTCGAGGTTTGTGGCGAGCGCTGCTTTGTGAAGCCGGCCGTCAACGGTTCCAGCTATGGCATTTCCCTGGTCCATGAGCCCTCCGAGCTGCCCGCGGCAATCGCCAAGGCGTTTGAGTACGGCGACAAAGTGCTGGTCGAGAAGTGCATCGAGGGTACCGAGATTACCGTCGGCGTATACGGCGAAGATGACGTGCGCGCCCTGCCGATTGTCGAGATTCGTAAGCCCGAGGACTGCGAGTTCTACGATCTGGACGTGAAGTATGTCGACCCTACGGACATCCATCGCATTCCGGCACAGATTTCACCCGAGAATTACGCTCGCGCTCAGGAGCTTGCCTGTGCCGCTCACAAGGCCCTCGGTTGCCTGGGTATCTCGCGCAGCGACTTTATTGTGAGTGAGGACGGCCCCGTTATCCTCGAGACCAATACCATTCCCGGAATGACCGATACGTCGCTGTATCCGGATGAGATCCGCCACACCGAGGACATGACGTTCCCGCAGGTCTGTGACAGCTTGATCCGTATGGGCCTTCGTCGAGCGGGCATTGCATGCTAATCGAGGACGCGGTTTCGTCAGGAACGCCGCAGTTCGTCATCGACTCCTATGCCACGCTTGCCGAGCGCGCCAAAACGCAGTCCTTCGGTCTTATCGAGGAAGATGTGATTGTCCTCGATACCGAGACCACGGGTCTTTCGGTGCAGGACAACGAGCTGATCGAGATTTCGGCGGCCCGTCTTTCGGGCCGCGAGATCGTCGACCGCTTCGATACCTTCGTGCATCCCAAGCAGCTGATTCCCGCCGAGATTACCGAGCTCACGAGCATTACAAATACCGATGTGGCAGATGCCCCGTCGGCGGTTGAGGCCGTCGCCGCTCTCGCCGATTTTGTCGGTGGCTGCCCGGTGATCGCACACAACGCCACGTTCGACCGCTCGTTTATCGAGTCGGTCAAAGGCGGCGTCAACGTGAGCGATATTTGGATCGATTCGCTGGCGCTGTCGCGCATCGCGCTTCCGCGCCTGGCCTCGCACAAGCTGTCTTTTATGGCCGATCTGTTTGGCTGCGACTCGGTATCACACCGTGCCAATGCCGACGTCGACGCCCTGTGTGGCGTATGGCGCGTGTTGCTCGTGGCGCTCACCGACTTGCCCCAGGGCCTCATGGCGCGCCTAGCCGACATGCATCCGGACGTGCCTTGGTCCTATCGTCCTATCTTCTCATTCTTGGCAGGGCAGAACCCTGGTTCCATCTTCTCTCTCAGCGCCGCTCGTGCTGACGTTCTCAAGGCCGATCGCGCCGACGATCGGGTGGACGCCGATGAACTGCCGGTTCTCAAGATGCCGAGTCGTGAGGAGATTGAGGCAGACTATGCGCCAGGTGGCCTAGTCAATCGCATGTATCCCACCTACGAGCCGCGTGATGAGCAGATCGCGATGGCGCTCGAGGTCCGCGATGCGCTGGTCACGGGCACTCATCGAGTAATTGAGGCAGGCACAGGCGTCGGCAAATCGATGGCCTATCTGGTACCTTTTGCCGAGGCAGCACGCCGTAACAACATCACGGTTGGTATTGCGACCAAATCGAATAATCTTGCCGACCAGCTCATGTACCATGAGCTGCCAAAACTTGCCGAGCAACTGGACGGCGGTCTGTCATTTTGCGCTCTCAAGGGGTATGACCACTATCCGTGCCTGCGCAAGCTTGAGCGCATGAGCCGCGGCCAGGTCGAGATTACCACCAAGCGCGATCCGGCGGACACGCTCACGGCGGTCGCGGTCATTATGGCGTACGTCTGCCAATCAGCCGATGGCGACCTCGACTCGCTCGGCATTCGGTGGCGCAGCGTCAACCGTCCCGACTTTACGACGGCCTCGCGCGAGTGTGCTCGTCGCCTCTGCCCGTTTTTCCCTGATAAATGTTTGGTCCACGGCGCTCGCCGTCGTGCGGCGCATGCCGATGTGGTGGTCACCAACCATTCCCTGCTGTTCCGCAACGTCGCGGCCGAGGGCAGGATTTTGCCGCCGATTCGTCATTGGGTAATCGACGAGGCCCATTCCATCGAGCGCGAGGCGCGCCGTCAGTGGGCGCGTGTGGTGTCGGCGGACGAATCACGCGTCCTGTTCGAGCGTCTGGGTGGCTCGAGCACCGGCGCGCTAAGCCAGGTTTCCCGTGATTTGGCAACCTCCGAGGGCTCTACGCTCTATCTGGGCCTTACCGCCAAGGCGACGTCGACGGTTGCGCGCGCGAGCATGGCGATCGCCGGCGTGTTCGATGGCGTTCGCGAGCTCGGTCGCCGTGCCCGTGGGGGCTATGACAATGCCAATCTATGGATTGGCCCCGAGCTGCGCGAATCTGACGACTGGCATGATTTCTTACAGTCGGCCTACACTGGCATCGACGCATTGGAACAAGCTGACAAGAGCGTCGACGCGCTAGTGCAAGCCGTCGCCGCCGACAAGCCAGAGGTTGTTGTCGACCTGGGTGATATCTCGCGCCGCCTGCACGAGCTGGCCGAGAACCTAAAACTCATCATTGATGGCACTGATGAACACTACGTGTATTCGCTGCAGGTCAATCGCAGGCTGCGTGCCGGCGGAGAGTCAATGACCGCAGAGCGCATCGACATTGGCGAGGCCTTGGCAACCGAGTGGCTGCCCGAGGTTCACACGGCTATCTTTGCCTCGGCGACCATGACGGTGTCCAAAAGCTTTGAGCACTTTAACCATGCGGTCGGCCTTGATCGCATCGGTGCTTCAACGTCGTCATCGCTGCACTTGGATTCGAGCTACGACTTCGATTCGAACATGGCTGTAGTCGTTGCGGGCGATATCCCCGATCCGCGCGATCGTGAGAGCTATCTTACGGCGCTCGAGCGCGTACTGGTCGACGCCCATCTTGCCATGGGCGGATCGGTGCTCACGTTGTTCACCAACCGGCGCGACATGGAGGACCTATACGCCCGCGTTGAGCCCAAGATGGCCCGTGCGGGTCTGGAGCTCAACTGCCAGCAGCGCAACTCATCTCCTCGTCGCCTGCGCGACCGGTTTATCAACGAACCGACCTCGTCGCTCTTTGCACTTAAGGCCTTTTGGGAAGGGTTTGATGCCAGCGGCGAGACGCTGCGCTGCGTCATCATTCCCAAGTTGCCGTTCTCGAGCCCCACGGACCCGCTCTCGTGCGAGCGCAACCTGCGCGAAGACCGCGCATGGGCGCGCTATTCGCTGCCCGAGGCGGTGCTCGAGGTTAAGCAGGCCGCGGGGCGTTTGATTCGCTCGTCGACCGATAGCGGTGTGCTGATCTTGGCGGATCCTCGCCTGGTGACGAAGGGCTATGGCAAGAAGTTCTTAACGTCGCTGCCCACGAGCTCCTACCAGCGCATCGAATCGGCGCAGATCGGGCACTATCTACAGCTGTGGCGTGCACGCCACGAGCGGCGGCGCTAAAGCGGACAGACGAGGGCTTTTGCCATATCGCACAGACGCTTTGACAGGGCGGGGTCATCCAAGATGCGGATGGCTCCGCCCGCTGCGATTATCTGGCTCAGCAGCCAACGCTCGGAGCCGTAATGTACGGTTACCGTTGCCATGTCTGTCCCGCTGCGCTCGATTAGGGTGATGCCGGCCCAGTCCAGATGCTCCGCCATATCGAATGGCATCAAGAGCTTTGCGCTACGCTGCGTCCGGGCAAGGGAATCGTGGAGGGATGCAACGTCCGGTGCGTGAGGCACGACGGAGTCTTCCGTCAAGGCGAGTCCCTCGATTTTATCCATGCGATAGGTGCGCTGCTCATCGACCGCGATGTCCCAGGCAATCAGATATGTTTGGTCGCCGTTTGCCGTAATGCGCAAGGGGTCGACCAGACGCTCGCGTGGCCGTGCATCGTCCATCGAGCGATACGAGATACGACAGCGAACGCCGTCCTGAATGGCGCAGCTCAGCTGCTGCCAGTGCGACCCGTGGTTGACGGTGTCAAAGACGTGCTGGTTATAGCCGAGCTCTTCGGGTAGAAGAGCATGTCGAATTCGAGCCGCCGCCTGGGGCTCGATCCCCAACGATTCAAGTTCGTGGTTGAGCACAGCGCCCTCGGCGGCACTCAGGCGCAGCGGTAGTACACGCCCGGCGTCACCGGTGAGGACCACGCGCTCGCCGTGGCATTCGCAGATGATACGCGCACCCGATTCTCGGTCCGCGAGCGTCGAGACGATCTCGAGAATCTCGTCGAGCGACGCCCCCGTGATGTCAAAGCGACTGCAAATCTCGGTTCGTGTCATGCCGCTCTCGCCGGCGGCGTAGAGGGCCTCCATGATGTCGATGGCGCGCGAGAGCCTCTGCTCGCTGGTGAGTTTACGCACGGGCATGCTCGTGCACCGTCCTTTCAATGAGGTGGTTCCACGCCTGCTTGAGCGATTTGGGGGCCATGGGCCTCATGCCGTCCATGGCGTGGGCCATGCAAAATGAGGCGGCGGCTTCAAGATCGCGCACGTCAACGGTCCAAGTCCATCCCGAATCGGTGTGTGCGAGCTCACCTCGCCCGCGCGTGAGGCCGTTGATCATATCGATCTGCGTCTGCGGGGCGAACGAGAACGTAGCCGCAACGGGCGGGCGGTCGGCAAAATCGAATTCAAAGAACAGGTAGTCGTTGAGATTGAAGTCTGCAGGGATGGCGTAGGCCTTCGAAGGACGCCAAGCGCGAACGATACGGTCGCAGCGGAATGTCCTGATGTCGTCGGTGACATTGTCGAGGCCGCAGAAGTACGCAACGCCCTCGCGCTCGAACATGCCGTAGACGCAGACGGTACGCTCTTTCTGCTCACCGCGTCCGTTCTGATATAAAAATCGCAGTGCGCATCGCTCGGCAAAGGCGCTCCATACCGCATCGACGGTGGGAGAGCGGCGGATCGGTGCTTCGTCCGCCGTCGTCCTGCCGGTGAGGTAGGCAATCTTGGAACGAATATCGGCAAGCGGCGCGGCAAAAGTGGATGAGCCGGCCGCTATTGTCTGGTCGATAGCGTTGAGCAGGATATCGGCGTCGTCTGCGGTGATGAGGCCGCCTGCCGCAAACGTGTGCTCGCGGTCGATTGTCCATGAGCTTTCCTCGGTCTCCTGCGCGCCGGCGGGGCGAACCTCCTTGATTAAGATGCCGCGTTCGAGCAGTTTGTCACGATCGCGCCGAAACTTGCGCTTATCCGAGTCGATATTGCCCGAGCCATATCCCAGGTCAGAATCCAAGACGATCTGCTCGGTCGTCAGCGGTTCGGGGGAGCTGTTGAGCACAAAGAAAAGATTGAGGATGCGCTGAGCCGTTTTATCGAAACTGGGCTCCGAATTCCCCTTTTTAATTGTCGCGGTCGCGTCGCTTGCCGTCATAGAGTCCTCGCATGAGAAGGTGGTTTGCTGCCATGATTTTAGTCCGATATGGAGATTAGGCTATATCCTTGTCCGCTCGGGGCGTTAAGATGGCCCGAATTCGGTCGTTTGCGCTCGCTCGGGGTATACTTTCGACTATATACGGTTCTAATGTGCATGCATTGGGCCTATTTGTCGGATTATGGATGTGGAGCGCACATGGCGAACACCCAGAACTATATTAACCACCTGCTGCAGAACACCGGCATCACGCCGGCATGCAGCGAAGAAGAGCGCTTGGCTGCCGAGGATATCGCTCAGATCTTCCGCAACCACGGCTTTGATCCCGAGGTTCAGGAGTTCAATGCCCCGGCGCCCAGCAGGTTGGCATTTGCCGTTACCGGTATTCTTGCGTTTGCCGGCGCCCTGCTGATGGGCATCGGCGGCGGCATCGGCTTGGTCGGCACCTTGCTGGCCATTGTCGGTGCCGTTCTTTACGTGCTCGAGCGCACGGGCCATCCCGTGGTTTCGCGCCTGGGCAAGACGGGCGTGAGCCAAAATGTCATCGCCTACCACAAGGCCTCGGGCCCGCTCGCGTCTCCGCGCAACCGCCCGGTGGTCGTTGTCGCACACTACGACTCTCCCCGTGCTGAGCTGCTCGCCCGCGAGCCCTATGCTTCGTATCGTGCGCTCATCGCCAAGTTGTTGCCCGTTGCCACGGTTGCCCCTGCTGCCGTTGCCATCTTGCGTATCCTGCCGCTCCCCGGCGCGCTCAAGGTTCTGCTGTGGATTGTCGCGATCCTCGCTTCCCTCGTTGCGCTCGCCAACGCGGCAAATATCATCTCTAACCGCCACATTCTTCCCTATACGTCCGGTGCGGTGTGCAACAAGTCTTCTGTCGCCGCTATGCTCGGCGTTATGGACAACGTTGCTCCCTTCCAGGGCGAAAACGAGTTTCCCGACGATGTTCCGTTCGATACCTATTTTGGGGAGCAGAAGCGTCGTGCCGAGGAAATGGCGCGCGCGGCGGCGGAGTATGCCGCGGCCCAACAGCAAAACGACTACGGCAACACCATCGAGTATGAAGAGCCTACCTACGCCGAGGATGAGTTCGGCCAGCCGATTGCTCCCGACGCCCAGACCGAGCCCGAACAGGGTGAGGATTTCGACGAGCAGATCGAGGGCTTTGAGGGTGCGTCTGCCGACGAGACGCTGATTGGCGCCATCGTGCCCGAGGATCAGAATCAGGCTGTCCAGGCCGAAGAGTTCAATGGCGAGGTTCCCGCTGCCGAGTCGGCGGAGGAGCGTGTCGTGGCCGAGCCCGAGCCCAAACTCTATCGCAATGCCGCCGGCAACATCCGCTTTGGTTCGGATGCCATCCGTGCGCTCGGAATGCTTCCCGAGTCCTGCACGCTCGATTACGAGGAGGGCGAGGAGCCGACGTTTGAGCCCGAGCCTGCCCCCGTCGTGACTGTGCCTGCGCCCGTTGTCACCGTTGATGATGAGTCTGCCGCGGTTGCCGCTGCCGTTGCCGAGCCCGAGGCGGTGTCCGCGATCGATCCCGCGGCAGGACTGGACATTTTGGCTCCCGCCGCGCCGGCGCAAGACGTTGCGGACGAGTCTGACGACGATTACGCTGAACAGCCGAGGCGCGTGTCTTACGAGAGCGATACTGATTTCTCGGCCGAGATTCCCGCGGCAACGCCCCATGCCGATATTGCATCCGCGTTCTCTTCGATTGGCGCCAGCGCTTCCAACTTCTTTAAGGGTGCGCTTGCAAAGGGCAAGAAATGTGTCGACGATTTCGAGGAGAAGCGCGCTGCCGCACGCGAGGCTGCCGAGCAGGAGGCTATCGCTCAGCAGCAGGCGGCCGAGGCGGCACGCGAGCGCGCAGCGCAGGAGTTCGAGCAGAACGAGGCTATGCAGTCCGTGCCCGTCGACGCTGCCGAAGCTACAACGTCCTTTGAGTCCCAGCAACCGGCGTCCGCGGATGTTGTTGAGGCGACGACGTCTTTCGAGGCTCAGCAGCACGTCGATAGCACCATGTCGTTTGATGCCGCGCAGTTCGATTCCACGATAACGTTTGAAAAGCAAGGCACCGCGATTGCCGAGCCCCTTCCTGTTTCCGATGAGCAGGGCGACGTGGCAGACGATGACGAGCCTATTGATGCTGTCGAAATCCAAGATGTCGCCGAGGACGAGGCCGTCGAGGCCGACCCTGACGAAGAGCAATACGCGGCAGCCGAGCAAGATGATTCGGCCGAGGTCGAGCAGGAGGAAGTGCCTGCGGTTTCCGAGGCTTCCGAGACAGATGAGTCGAGGCCTTACTCCACGCAGATTTTCACCATGCCGGCCCCGAGTGGTTCCGGTGCCACGGTTGCCGATGTTGCTCCCACCCAGGACGAAACGGTCGATTCCCTTATGGCCCAGATTTCCTCCCAGGCATCACCGCGTCCGCAGATGAATGTTCCCGATCCGGCGTCGGCTCCTTCGCCCGCACCTTCCTCGTCTCCGCTGGCTTCGGTCCCCGATCCGTCGCTGCCGTCGATGAAGCAGACAAACGTTGCATCTCGCACGTCGCTGTTCGACCTTCCCGACCCCTCCGCACAGGTCAACGACCCCTTTGCTACCGCTCAGGGTCCCGAACCCACATCGGCACCCGTTGCGCCTCCTATGCCCGTTGCGTCGGGCGCTCAGCCGATCGAGACCATTTCGGCTCCCGCCCCGGCGGCACCCAAGTCTCGCAAGCGCGGCCTGGGCGGCCTGTTCGGTCGTAAAAAGAAAAACGAACAGGACAGCATGAGTGATTGGCTGGGCGTCGAAGACGATTACGATGCCAAGAAGTCCGGTCGCGGCATCGGTTCGTGGGATAATTTCGAGGACGATAACGATGGCTGGAAGGGCGGCGCTACGTCTTCCGACGGTGCTTCTTCCGAAGATATGCTCTCGGCTGTCGCCTCTATGGGCGACGATGAGCTGCTCGGTCACGATATCTGGTTTGTGGCAACGGGCGCCTCGGATTGTGATGGCGCCGGTATGAAGGCCTTCTTGGCTTCGCATCGCGATAAGCTCCGCGGCGTCTTCTTCATCAATCTTGAATCCGTCGGCGCCGGTAGGCTTTCGGTGGTGACGGTTGAGGGCGAACAGCAGCTGCTCAAGGGCGATCGCCGCATCATGAACCTGGTCAGCAAGGTGTGCAAGTCGTTCCATGTCGATTGTGGCGCGCTCGAGATGCCCTATGCCAAGACCGATGCCTACGCCGCGCTCGAGGCGAGCCGCCGAGCCCTCACCATCGCCGGCGTGGACGGCACGCGTCTGGCTTGCGCTCGTACCGAGGACGACCTGCCCCACAATGTCAACCCGACGAACATTGCCACGGTATCCGAGGTCGTGACCGAGGTTATCCGCCGTTCGTAGACGGAGCTCTAAGGAGTCAACGTGTTTTCGTATATTAAGCGCCATTGGCCTGTCTACGTGATTTTGACCTTGATTGCCATTGCGTTGGGGTTTGGAGCTGCCTATATCGTGGGCGCGAAGGGCTCGACCCCCGCCTCCGCAATCAGCGAAGAGGTGGAGCAAGAACAGAGCACGGGTGCCGATGGGATTCCTGAGTCCGAGCAAGCAATCGTTGATGGTGGATCTTCGTCTGCAGAGTAGATACGGCGATTTAAATGATTGAAAGCGGGCGAGCCGGGGGACTGGCTCGCCCGCTTTTTCATCGCGCTAGCGCTTCTTTGGGATTGACCTAAGGCGAGCGAACCATAGGGCTGCGGCACCAGAGGTCAGGAGCGCGGTGATGCAAGCGGCGATGGGGGCTGATCCTGTTGCCGGTAGGTCCTGCGGTAGGGTGCAGCGTTGAATGACACTGTCCTCGTCATGTGACTCAAGTTTATCGCCGCCGCCGTTGCGGCAAAGATCGACGCGTGCGCTGTTGGTGAGTGCAGTTTGGGGTGTATAAGCCGACGTTGCCTGCATGTGCACGACTGCGCCCCGAGCATCTGTGCCAAGGATTGCTCTGGCATCGTCAAGGTCGTCGTGCTCATCTTTGAGATCATCACGGGTCCAAGAATCCGCATCGCTTCGAGTCGTAAAGTCGGCGGCTACTGCACCGTATTCAATGCGAATGCCCGTCACGACGGTATTGGATGCAAGGTCGAGTTCTTTCGCCTCGAGTGTGGCGGATTCCGTGGTCGAGACATCCGCCTTCCAGAGGTGCCAGCCGTCGTAATCGACGAGGCGGCAATCTTCACCCAGACTCTCTTTTACTTCGTCGGACTCAAGCCAAGGATTTTCGTGCCCATCGTCAAGCGTCGCGTTTGCCGGCTCATCGACGTCTGTCGAGTCCAACGGCGTCGTGCGATACCACACGTTGCACAGACCGTTGAGGTCGCCGATGGCGACGGGGGTTTCGATTGAGACGAATCTCGCCGTGCCGTCTTTGGCGCACTCAAGATCATCGGTAATCGTAAACTCATCAACCCAAGTAGCGGAATCGTTTCGAGCATCGATGGTATAGGAGAAAAGTCCGTCCGTATTGGTTTGCATCGCGGCGCGGTTTTTTCCATCGCCGTTAGCCAACAGACCCTTCCCGATAGGTTGGACAAGTTCCTGACGCTTGTCGACCTGTCCTTTGATCTCGATGGGCGCATCCTTCATCGCGACGGATTGGACTTCTCCCGTATCCTTTATTTCAAACGTTATCTCCTCGGCAAGGTCATAGGTCCGCGGAGACATCGTTTCGCGCAACGAGTAGGTGCCGGGTGCAAGATGTTCGATGCGGTGCGGCTTGTCGGATGAGGTCCAGGAGTCTATTTCGGTTTTATCGGGACCATATAAGGTGAGCTGTGCGCCTTTCACTTCCTGCTCTCCGCTTGCATCGACCTTGGAGATATCAACCTTGGTGTAATCGTCGGATACGTTAAGCCGTGCTTCCACAACGGGTGTTTTCTGGTCGGCATAGGTAAGGTCGACGATATGGTGCGTCCGGTCGAGTAAGAAGCCGGTCGGCGCTTGAGTCTCGACAACCTCGTAGCGTGCGGTGCCAGATCCCAGCGGGAGGTCGTCCGCGCGTGCTTCTCCAGTTTCATCCGTCGTGACGGTAGCGACAGTCTCACCGTCGAGCGCGGCAATGCTACCGTCGGGGCGCACGATATCACCTGAGGCACGGATCTCAAAGATGGCGCCCGCGAGGCTGCTGCCGTCTACGGCATCGGTTTTAACGATCCTGATGTTTCCGGTCGCGGCGCGGTCATAATACGAGACGATTGCAACGGGCGTTAGGTTTATATCGGCGGGTATGTTTACCTCGATCTCCTCGCCGACAAGATAGGGCTCTTTGGCCGAGGTTTCGCGTACATAATAGGTGCCCGGCACGAGCGATTCGGGCAGTGTGACGGTCCCGGTCGCGTCAGTCGTAAAGGTGTCCATTACGTTATGTGTTGGATACCAGCAAGTTTGTGAGACAGGTTCGTGATTGCTGTCGAGTAGTTGGAAGGTGAATCCGGCTAGTGGAACAGAAGCGCCTGTTTGGGCATCGCGTTTTATAATTTGGAGATGCGTCGACAGAGCGTGGTTGTCCACGATATATTGAAGCTCGGCGCCGTCGGAAATCTGATTGGCCCCGACGGTCCATTCCCCTGCACGTTTAAAACCCTCGGGGACGGTTTCCGGAACCTCGCGAACGGTGTAGCCGGCGCGGTCGTATGGGATGGCTCCGTGGACACCGGCGGGTCGCTTGCCTGCGCCGAACCATGCTTCTGACAGATCTTTGGTGGAGGCAAAGCCATAGATGTTTGTGGTCAGTGTGCCAACAACCTGCTGAGAGCTGTTGCTGACAACCTCAAAGACAACACCTCCCGCCGGCTGCTCCAGGCCGGATTGGTCGCTATTGCCGTAGTCCTTGAATTTGGAAATCTCAAGGTCAAACGCAATGGGGGTATCGGAAACGCGAGATTCGATCTCGACCACGCCTGAATCGCCGAGCTGATCGGCTCCGACGGTGTAAGACCAGCTGTCACCGGAGGGCAAATAGCCCTCGGGCGCCTTCGATTCATAGATGGTAAAGGTTCCCAGCGGGACATCGGTGAGGGTAGCTTGACCGCTTTCATCGGTCCTGAGGGTTTGTGTCCATCCAAGGGTAGATTGCGATACGCATACGAATTCTGCTCCTGCGAGCGAAGCCCCAACTTGGGGGCCTGCATTCGTTGCGGCGTCGAGCTTTACAATGCGCAAGGTAATGGTGCCGGGTTGTTCATCAATGGTGACGTATCCGCCGTTATCCGTCGTGGTAAAGGCAATGCGATCATGCCGGGGGATATAACCAGCTGGCGCTGTTGTCTCAACTAGGTAGTATGCCGTGTTGGGTAGGAGTGTTGCCTGTGCTCGACCGTTGCCGTCCATCTGGATGGTGCCAACACGTGCGTCGCTGGCGCTCTCAAAAATATCGAATGTTGCCCCGGTAAACTGATAGGTATTGTTTCCGCTGGTAATAACGGTGTTCGCAGACTGCTTTTGGAAGGAAACAGAGACCGCCGGCAGTACATAGAGCATATCTTGACGTCTGCTGCCGCCCGATACGGTTCCTAGATAGCGCCGCGCGCGGTGCGGAGCGGCTTTGATGCTTCCTGATTTTGCGCTGTCGTGGAGCCACCGCGCAGCCGCCACGACTTCATTGTCGGCGGTAAAGCGCCCGCTCTTGGTTTTGCCCTGAGCGGTCGTGTAGGAGTAGGTGCCGTCGACATGGGTGGTGCCGTTGAGCATCCATACGGCAAGCTGGGTGGCGGCGCGGGCGCGATCGGGTGAAAGATGGTAACCGCCAAACGACGTGGCGGTAGGATATCCGTGACAAACGATTGCTGCGAATTCGTCGTCGAGCCACACCCAGCCTTGATCAAAGTTGAGCCATGGGCCGCCCGGCTTGGTGGGGCCGGGACGCTCCTGGTTCATGCAGTAGGCAATCGAGGCGTCTTGAGCTTCATACTTGCCGATAAAGAAGGGCCCACAATCATCGCTGATAGTGCGGAAGCCGAGCTGGTCGTAGCCATCGACGGCAAATGCGGCTCCCGGTGCCAGGCAGCCGAAAAGCAGGAAGAGGAGCAGGAGCAGCGGACCTGTTGCGATTGCGCTGTGGACAGAGTGCGTGGGTGCGTTGGACATGGCTGCTCCTTATCCCTCGTGCGCCGCATGGGGAGGTTGCGACGCGTAGGATGAGGCTACCCCCGAGGTTCATGCGGGTAAGTACCGGAGCCTGACCAAAAGCTTGCCCAATTCCTGACAAATTGAGCTCAAATACAACAATCAGGCAAAAGCGCAGGTAGAAGATAAGGAGAACAGGAGGCCAAAGGTCCTCGTCTCCACAATTGATGCGATTTTCAAACGAATCTCCACAGCTAAAACAAGCATCGCCACCCTTGTATCGAACAAGACAACCGCGTTATACTAGCCAACACACAAGCGGGCATCGCCAAGTGGTAAGGCATCAGCTTCCCAAGCTGACACTCGCGGGTTCGAGTCCCGTTGCCCGCTCCAGAAAAAGTAAAAGCACGACACCGTTCCGGTGCCGTGCTTTTTTCAATAAAGCGCCGGGACTCGAACCCGCCAGGGTGCGAGCGTAAAACAAACGCGAAGCGTTTGTAGCGAGCAGGCGAAGGCGCCGGCAGGCGCCTGAAGCCGGTGCGGATTTGCGAAGCAAATACGCGGACGTCCCGTTGCCCGCTCCATCGAGCGCGGGAGACCTTGGGACGGCCAATTCAACAAAGTCTTCCCCATCGTCTCCGTGAATCCGAGGAGATCGACCGCAGCCGGTGCGGATTTGCGAAGCAAATACGCGGACGTCCCGTTGCCCGCTCCAATTCCAAAATGTTAGGTTAATGCCTGCTGCCCATACTTGCACCTGCGCACGGTACAATGGTTGGGTTACGACCAACGTGCCAATAACCAAAAAGGAGCCGCTATGATCGATCGCTATACCCGCCCGGAGATGGGACACATCTTCTCCATCGAGAACAAGTACGCCATTTGGCAGGAGATCGAGGTCCTGGCCTGTGAGGCCCAGGCGGAGCTCGGCAAGATCGGCATTTCTAAAGACGAAGCCCAGTGGATCCGCGACCATGCCAACTTTGAGAAGGCAAAGGTCGACGAGATCGAGGAGGTCACGCGCCACGACGTCATCGCCTTCCTGACCAACATGAAGGAGTACATCGACGCCGATGTTCCCGAGGGCGACCCCAAGCCCAGCCGCTGGGTTCACTATGGCATGACCAGCTCCGATCTGGGCGACACGGCTCTGTGCTACCAGCTCACCCAGGCCTGCGACCTGATCATCGAGGACGTCAAGAAGCTCGGCGAGATTTGCAAGCGTCGCGCCTTTGAGGAGCGCAACACGCTCTGTGCCGGCCGCACTCATGGCATCCACGCCGAGCCGATGACCTTCGGCATGAAGTTCGGCTCTTGGGCCTGGGAACTCAAGCGCGATCTGGATCGCCTTGAGGACGCCCGCAAGAATGTTGCCTTCGGTGCCATCTCGGGTGCTGTCGGCACGTACAGCTCCATCGAGCCGTTTGTCGAGGAGTATGTCTGCGAGCACCTGGGCCTGGTTCACGACCCGCTGTCCACGCAAGTTATCAGCCGCGACCATCACGCCTATCTCGCCGGCGTTCTTGCCACCACCGCGGCCACCTGTGAGCGCATCGCTACCGAGGTTCGCAATCTGCAGAAGACTGATACCCTCGAGGCCGAGGAGCCGTTCCGCAAGGGTCAAAAGGGCAGCTCCGCCATGCCGCACAAGCGCAACCCGATCACCATGGAGAAGGTCTGCGGTCTGTCGCGCGTCGTGAAGTCCAACGCTCAGGTTGCCTTCGATAACGTCGCCCTGTGGCACGAGCGTGACATTTCGCACTCCTCTGCCGAGCGCGTCGCCCAGGCCGACAGCTTCATCGCGCTCGACCACATGTTCCAGTGCCTCATCCGCGTTATCGACGGCCTGCAGCTGTACCCTGCCCGCATGATGGCCAACCTCAACAAGACCCGTGGTCTCATCTTCTCCTCCAAGGTTCTGCTGGCCCTCGTCGATACGGGCATCACCCGCGAGGACGCGTACGCCATTGTGCAGGAGAACGCCATGGCAACCTGGCATGAGGTACAGGATTGTGTCTCCGGCCCCACCTTTAAGGAACGTCTCGAGGCCGACCCGCGCTGCACCGTCAGTCAGGAGAAGCTCGACGAGATCTTTGATCCGTGGGACTTCCTCACCCGTATCGACACGGTCTTTGATCGTCTGGAGCAGCTGAGCTTCGAGTAGGTTCGGGCATAACGTTAGCTTTTTAGGGCGCTTTGCTGGTAATGTGTGTTGCCGGCAAAGCGCCTCGTTGCATTTAGGGAAAGACGGGGATAATAGTCGTCTCGAATAACATTCTGAGAGGGGATCGCATGATTTCGTTTGATTACAAGCCTCAGGGCGTGTGTGCTCGCAATATTCACCTCAATCTCTCTGACGATGGCAGCAAGGTGCTGGGCGTTGAGTTTACCGGCGGCTGTGACGGCAATCTCAAGGCAATCTCCAAGTTGGTCGAGGGTGCTCCTGCCGATCGCGTAATCGAGGTTCTCGCCGGTAATACCTGCGGTATGAAAAAGACCTCTTGCGCCGATCAGCTCACGCGCGCTATCGAGGCCGCTCGCGCCGAGATTGCCTAATGGGTATCGCCGACCACATCAAGAATGGAATATCGCGCCGTGGCTTTGTGCTCGGCGGTGCTGCCGCGGGCGCTGCCACGGTGCTTGCCGGTTGCTCGAAAAAAACGGGCAGCAGCGACGATGCCGCCGGCGAGCCGCAGGTTATCAAGGACGATTCGAAGATTGTCTCGATCACTGATGAGTACGAAGCTGTTGATATCGATCTTGAGCCCACGGCCTCGTGGACACTGCCGCTGGGCACGCTGCTGTACTACTGCGATGGCGACTACGCTGCCGCGATGATGGCGCCTGCTTCTGCCCTGCATGCCAATACGCTTGGTGTGCTTAACCTGGGCGATGGCTCGCTTATCACACTTATCGAGGATCCCGTTGAGGGAACCGGCTATGCGTTTTACGACGTTCGCGCGGGTGATGGCGTGTTCGCATGGGTCGAGATGAACTTTGCCAATGCGTCTTGGAAACTCTATGCGCAAAACCTTGCAGGCTCCTCCCTTACCGGCACCGCTGTCGAGCTCGACCGCGGTGGCGAAAACTACGATCCGCCGCTCTTCACAGCGTATGGGTCGTCGGTCATCTGGTATAAGATGCCCTCGTCCGGCGGCAGCAAGACGAGTAACGATTCGTACTGCTACCGTCAGTCGCCCAGCGAGTCCAAGCCTGAGACTATTTGGAAGTCGACGGGCCGTTTCGCATCCGCCCCGCGTGTGAGCGACGGCATTCTGACCATCTCGCCCCGCGTGCACAATGATGAGGGCGTCTATTACGGTATGACGGCAATCGACCTGACCGACGGCAACAACACGAAGCGAGCTCAGCTGGTGCTTCCTTCGTCGGTTTCGCCTTTCGAGGCCGTGTATATGGGCGACACCTTCGTGTTCTCCATTGAGGCGACGTATAGCGGTGTGGGTAGCCTGGGCAATATGGGCACCTATATCGGTAACGAGGGCGGGCCGTACCTCTTCCTTTCGCGTGAGCCGCTCGCGTGCGCTGCGGGAAGGAAAAATAAATACCTGGTTAAAGTCCAGGCGTCGCATTTTTTGATTGACACTTCGGCTAAGACCTATGGTTCGCTGTTGTCGCCCGACCGCGCTTTGGAGTATGGCGATTATCCAGCTACGGCGGGAAAATCGGACTCATTCCTTACGTACGCCACGGTGCGCAACAGCCAGGGTATACCAGAGACGGTCACCGCACGCCTATTCTCTCTTTAAGCTTAGAGGGGTTAAAAAGGCGCCAACAGGGGAATAAACGCGTTGTAATTGTGAGTACCGCCCGCCGAGCTGCCGCGTCATAGTGGCATCCGGCGGGCTCAGGTGCGTTAAAATGGGCTTGTTCTTAGCTAATTGAGACAGGGGGGCCGTGTTATGGCTTCAGATGCAAAAAAGATTCTGCTGGTCGAGGATGAGAAGGCAATCCGTGACGCTGTCGCTGCCTATCTCGAGCGCGAGGGTTATTGGGTTGTGGGCGTGGGCGACGGCCAGTCCGCTATCGAGGAGTTCGAGAAGCATCAGTTCGACCTGGTCGTGCTCGACCTTATGCTCCCCAAGATCCCCGGCGAGCGCGTTTGCCGCACCATTCGTGATACCTCGGATGTCCCCATCATCATGCTGACGGCCAAGGGCGAGATCGAGGACCGTATTATCGGTCTTGAGCTCGGCGCCGACGACTATCTGATTAAGCCGTTCTCGCCGCGCGAGCTCGTCGCCCGCGTTCGCGCTCTGTTCCGCCGTGCCCATCAGGCCGACGAGCCCGCCGTCGAGGTACTCGACTTCGGCGATCTGGTCATCGATATCTCGGGCCACAAGATCTTGGTCGAAGGCAAGGAAGTCGATCTGACAGCTTCCGAGTTTAAGCTGCTCACCACGCTTGCTCGTCATCCCGGCCGTGTCTACAACCGTATGGAGCTGGTCGAGAAGGTGCTTGGGTACGACTTTGAGGGCTATGAGCGCACCATCGATAGCCACGTGAAGAACCTTCGCGCCAAGCTGGGCGATGATCCCAAGAAGCCCAAGTGGCTCTACACCGTCCATGGTGTCGGCTATCGTTTCGAGGCTCCGGCCAAGACCGATAAGTCGGACGAGAAATAGGGAAATCACATATGACACCTGCGCGCTTTGAAATCGGACAAAAGCACAAGCAGGAGAGCGAGGCGGGTTCCAAGGCTAGTTGGAACACGCCTCGTTCCGATTCGCGGCCAACGATGAGCTATCCCTCGCGCATGGCACTTGCTTTTGCTCTGACATCGCTCATGACGGTATTGGTGCTGGTGGGCGTGGTCTCTGTTGTGTGGGGCACGGTCTTTTCGGATTACACGCGCTCCAATATCGTCGAAATCGCAAATTCCGCTGCCGAAAAGCTTGCGACGTCGTATGAGGAAAACGGCAACTGGACTGCGGGCGAGCTACGTACGGTCGCGAGATCGAGTTTGGTGTCCGACGACCTGAGTATGCAGGTCGTCAACAAGAAGGGCGTTGTCGTCTATGACGACTCATGGCCTTCGGCAAGTGCGACCGCCGATGTGCGCGAGAGCGAATCAGCGTCGAGCAGCTCGAGCGGTAAAAAAGCATCGCATAGCCCGGTCTCGTCTGCTCCAACCGACTCCGATAGCGTTGCCAACGTCGAAATCATAACGTCTTCGGGCGAGCATGTCGGACAGGTAAAGCTATGGGCCATCGGCTCCGATGCCTTGCTCACCAAGGCGGATTCTGCATTTAGGGAGAAGACCTTTAACGCCATGGCCCTTGCTGCGGTTGTTGCAGTTTGCATTTCGGTCGTTATCGGATCACTCGTGTCGCGCATGCTCACCAAGCCGATTCACCGTATTACCAGCACGGCCAAGCAAATTCGCGATGGCGATCTGTCTGCTCGTACGGGCTTGCGCGGCGATGACGAGATCGATCAACTGGGCGAGACATTCGATGAGATGGCCACTTCGCTCGAGAAGGATATGAAACACGAGAAACGTTTGACCTCGGACGTGGCTCACGAACTTCGTACTCCGCTTATGGCCATGCTCGCAACGGTCGAGGCCATGCAGGATGGCGTATATCCTACCGACGATGAGCACTTGGAGACTGTTGCTTCCGAGACGCGTCGCCTGGCTCGTCTGGTGCAGCAGATGCTCGACCTGTCGCGCATGGAAAACAGCACGGCTCCGCTCAACCTTGAGCCGGTGGACATGGTTCCTTTCGTGCGTTCCATCGTCAATGCCCAGGAGCGCCTGTTTGTCGACCGCGATCTGCGCTTGCGCTTTGCTGACGAGACCCAAGGTCACGACGATGTCGTCGAAGCCGATCCCGACATGATCACACAATGCGTCATCAATCTCATGAGCAACGCCATGCGCTACACCCCCGAGGGCGGTTGGGTCGTGGTGTCGGTGCTCAGTGACCGCAAACACGTCAGCATTGCCGTTTCTGATACCGGCATCGGTATTGCCAAGGATGACTTGTCGCGCATCTTCGGCCGTTTTTGGCGCGCCGATGCCAGCCGTGCCCGTGAGGCGGGCGGTCTGGGCGTGGGCCTCGCCGTGACTAAACAGATCGTCGAGCGCCATCACGGCTACATATCCGTGGAGTCGGAGCTTGGAAAGGGTACGACTTTTACGATTCATCTGCCTCGCGAGCACACGGCAGACGCGGCATCTACTACAATGGAGCACTAGCTTTTCGCTAATCGGTGAAGGAGGGGTTTCGTCCCTGCCGCTCCGAGTTTGCGAAAACGTGCGGGAAAGAACCCGCATTACTGTCGTATTTTGGTAAGGAGTGACTCACGTGACAACGATGGAGCGTCGTCCGGATTCCCGTGGCAAGGTTCGTGATATCTACGATGCCGGTGAAAACCTGCTGATGGTCGCCACCGACCGCATTTCTGCGTTCGACTTCATTCTTCCCGACGAGATTCCGTTTAAGGGAGAGGTGCTCAACCGCATCTCGGCATTCTGGTTCGATAAGTTTGCCGGCATCGTTCCCAACCACCTCGTTTCCATCGACCCGGCGGACTTCCCCGAGGAGTTTGCTGAGTATCGTGACTACCTCGCCGGCCGCGCCATGCTGGTTAAGAAGGCCCAGACGATTCCTATCGAGTGCATCGTCCGCGGCTATCTGACCGGTTCGGGCAAGAAGACCTACGACGAGAACGGCACCGTCTGCGGCATCCAGCTGCCTGAGGGCCTGACCGAGGCTTCCAAGCTTCCCGAGCCGCTGTTCACGCCGTCCACGAAGGCCGAGATCGGTGACCACGACGAGAACATCTCGTTCGAGCGTTGCTGCGAGATCGTGGGCGAGGACATCGCCACGCAGATTCGCGACCTTTCCCTCAAGATCTACAAGGCTGCCGCCGAGTATGCAGTGACCCGTGGCATCATCATTGCCGACACCAAGTTCGAGTTCGGTGTCATCGATGGCAAGGTTACGCTGATCGACGAGTGCCTCACGCCCGACTCCAGCCGTTTCTGGCCTGCCGCCAGCTACGAGGAGGGCAAGATTCAGCCCAGCTACGACAAGCAATTCGTCCGCAATTGGCTCAAAGCCAACTGGGATATGACGGGGGAGACCCCGCACCTGCCCGCCGAGGTCATCGATGGCACGTCCGAGCGCTATCGCGAGGCCTTCCAGATCATTACGGGCTCCCAGTTCACAAGCATGAAGGAGAACGCATAAGTGAGTACCCGTAGCGCCACGAACAAGCGCACGCAATCCCACGAGGTTACCGGGGTTGCGCGCAAGTCCGCTGCATCCGCCAAGCCCGCCCGTCAGGCAGCGAGCTCTGTCCGCGTCGTGCCGGCTTCGTCTAAGGCACGCCGCAAAGAGCTCGAGAAGGGCGAGAATCTCGAGGGCCTCTCTAAAGAGGAGAAGCGCGCCCGCAAGGCTAAGCAGCGCGCCAAGGAGGATCGCATCTACACGGTGTCGAATATCCTTCTCAAGCAGGATGAGGACTACACCAAGCGCCGCCGCATCTGGTGGGCCGTGCTCACTATCGGCATGGTGCTCGTCGTGGCCATTTGGGCTTCGCTGTACTTCGCTCCCGCTGGCATGGTGTCCAGCCCTGTCCAGATGGTCGGCATTGTTTTGTCCTACGTCGTCATTTTGGGTGACTTCATCTACGACTTCGTTCGTATTCGTCCCCTGCGCAACATGTACCGCACGCAGGCCGAGGGCATGTCCGAGAACAAGCTCAACGCCCTTATCGAGCGCTCGGCTGCCGAGGAGGACAAGAAGGACTCCAAGAAGAAGTAGCGTTTGCATGCATACTTATCGCTAAGATATAGGCGCGTCGTTTTTGCGGCGTGCCTTTTTACTGTTCTATAGATAGATGGAGTGGCACATGATTCGAGCTGCCCTGACGGTCGAAGAGGCTCTGGAGGGCATGAAGGCCCTAGAGCCCAAGATTAAAAACTATGCGCGCCTGGTTGTCCGCAAGGGCGTAAACGTCAAGCCCGGTCAGGAGGTTGTCGTTCAGTCTCCGGTCGAGTGCGCGCCGTTTGCGCGCGTGGTGGTCGCGGAGGCTTATGCCGCCGGCGCTGGCCACGTGACGGTCATTTGGGCCGATGATGCCGTGACGAGGCTCACGTACGAGCATGTCGATAAAACCTATTTTGAGCAGACGCCCGAGTGGAAGCGCCTGCAGCTTGATTCCTTGGCCCAGGACGGTGCCTGCTTTATCTTTATCGAGGGTGCGGACCCCGCCGCCCTTAAGGGCATCGATCCCGCTAAGCCCGCTGCAGCTTCTAAGGCAAAGAACACGCAGTGCAAAGTTTTCCGCCGTGGACTGGATTACAACATCAATCCGTGGTGCATCGCCGGCGCTCCGGTCGTGGCTTGGGCGCGCGAGGTGTTCCCGGGAGACGCCGATGAGGTTGCAATCTATAAGCTGTGGAATGCGATTCTGCACACCGCTCGCGCCGATGGCCAGGACCCAGAGAGCGACTGGGAGCTCCATGACGCCGCATTCGAAAAGAACCTGCGTTTCCTGAACGACAATCGTTTCGACTGCCTGCATTACACCGCGGCAAATGGAACCGATCTGACGATTGGCATGACGAAGGGTCACGAGTGGGCCGGCGGCAAGGGCAAGACGCCCGATGGGCACCCCTTCTTCCCCAACATTCCCACCGAGGAAGTCTTCACTTCGCCCGATCGCATGCGCGCCGACGGTATCGTGTACTCGGCCATGCCGCTCATCCACCACGGCAATAAAGTCGACGATTTTTGGATTAAGTTCGAGGGCGGCCGCGTGGTGGACTACGACGCCCGCGTGGGCAAGGCAACGCTCGCAAGTATCATCGATACTGACGAGGGCGCTGCTCACCTGGGAGAGGTCGCGCTCATCTCCAAGAACACGCCGATCCGCGAAAGTGGTGTTCTGTTCTACGATACGCTCTATGACGAGAACGCTAGCTGCCATCTCGCGCTAGGTGTCGGTTTCCCCGAATGCATCGAGGGTGGGTACGACATGTCCAAGGAGGAGCTCCTGGAGCATGGTGTTAACGTCTCGAGCACGCACGTCGATTTTATGATCGGCACGGACGACATCGATATTACGGGCATTACGCCTGATGGACGTGAAGTTGCGATTTTCCAGAACGGCCAATGGAGTTGGGAATAGTCCCAGACCGTGGTACAATGCCACCCGCGGGCCGTTAGCTCAGCTGGCAGAGCAGGGGACTTTTAATCCCAAGGTCCAGGGTTCGAACCCCTGACGGCCCACCCAAAGATTGTTGAGACGGTCAACTTCGGTTGGCCGTCTATTTTGTTGCCGGTGCACGGGTTCGAACCCGTATCTATCTATATATAAGAACGCTTGGCGAACAAAACCCGCCTTTTACCGATAGGAAACAAATAGCTGATGCCTTTGGAGTAAAGTAGCGCTCCAGAGATGACCGATGTCTCAATACTCATAAAACAGCTGGTCATCGCCAATATCAGAAGCCAATGCTTCAGTTTTAACCTCAGTGACGCGACTGAGGGATCTATTTATTTGTGAACAAAATATGGAGTGCGCGATTCCCGCCCCCGGCGCCCCTCCGGTCTGGCAATATATCTCCTTGCCGCGCGGCCCGGTGGAACCGGGAACCAGCGAAGGCGTGCACCTTGAGAACCGGATACTGCGAGGATGGACACTCACTTCAGTGTCG
>URKT01000006.1 GCA_900548495.1 uncultured Collinsella sp.
GGGGCTCCATGCCCCTCTTCTCCATGAGCTCGCGTCCGGCGAGCAAGTTGAAGAGCTGGTCGTTGCCACCGAGCTCGACGTCGGCCTTGATGACGACCGAGTCATACGCCTGCATGATGGGGTAGATGAACTCGTGCATGGCGATGGGCTGCTGATTGTGGTAGCGGTTGGAGAAGTCGTCACGCTCGAGAATGCGGGCAACCGTGAAGTTCGAGAGAAGGCCGAGCAACTCGGCGAGATCGAGATCGAAGATCCAATCGCGATTGTGCACGACCTTGGTCTTCTCGGGGTCGAGCACCTTCATCGCCTGGTCCATGTAGGTGCGGGCGTTCGCGTCGATCTGCTCGGCGGAAAGTTGGGGGCGAGTCGTATCGCGGCCGGAAGGGTCGCCGATCATCGCCGTGCCATCGCCGATGATGAGGGTGACCTCATGGCCCAGGTCCTGGAACTGACGCATCTTGCGCAGCGGCACGGCGTGGCCCAAGTGCAGGTCGGGGCTGGTAGGGTCGACGCCGAGCTTGATGTTGAGGGGCTCGCCCTTCTCAAGCTTCTTGCGAAGGTCGGCCTCGGGGACGATCTGCGCTGCGCCCGAGGTGATGATACGCATTTGCTCGTCAACAGACAGCATTGGGTATCCTCCTTTTGCTATAGCACCCTCGCCGAAAACGGCGGTGCTGGAAGTCCATAAACTCTCATATGATAACAAACTGACGCGACGCGGCACCTACGACAGGAAAATCCTCGTCCTGCCGCACGCGTCAACGGCGACCGGCAGACGCGTACCGTCATGTTCAACTAAATAGCGCGTTTGCTGACGACGAGAGCAGTCACGACAATGGACCTGCCCCGTCACATCGGTGGCGCAGACGCCCTCGGCGGTCAGCAGGCAGTGCTCGCACACCATAAGCTCGGGACGGTCGGCGTCGACCGGACCCAAGACGCCGGGTTCAGCAGCCAGTTCGGCAATACGCTCCGCATCATTGCCGAGCAACTCGGCCGGCAAGTACACCCGCCCCGCACCGAGTCCGCGCAGCCAGGCAAGCGTGGCCCGATTCGCGCAGAACACCGGCGCCGCCACGTCAAACGTCACGCCCAGCTCGCGAGCGATCACCACCTGTCCCAGGTTGCGGCAGACGACGCGCCCGGCACGCTGCATCAGTGAGCGGGTCCGGCCAGCGTCACCCGTGCGGCACACCTCGTCAAGCACCACAACGGCGTCGGACAAATCGAGTTCTCCGCGCGGGTCGGCATCCATCAGCTGCCAAGCAAAAACCATGCGAGCGGGAACCGCGCACTCCACCAACTCCGTCGACGCACCGCCATCCACCGCAACGTCCTCAAAGGGCAGCACCTCAACGGCACGCGCAACGGGCGCAATCGCATCCGCCTCGGCCCGCATGCGCTCCAACACCGCCGCCGTCTGATCCAACACGCCGGCGCTGCGAATCAGGTACACCTCGCAGCCCGCGTCCATCTTACGCTTGCAATGCACGACGACGCGCTCCCCCGCTGCGGCATCCACCGGGCAGGGCACCTGCGGCCAGCGCTTGGGCACATCGGGACGCGCGTCGGCACCCGGATAGAACCGAATCTCGAGCGTGTCACCCGCCGCCACAGCGGCATCGAGCTCGACGGTCACTTCCTCGTGGCCAACGGCCACCAGGCGTCCCACGCGCACACCTTGGTTGATCGCACGCTCAAAGCTCATAAGCTCGGCGCCCGAACGCCCCTGCAGATACGCGTCGGTAAACCCGCGGTTGAACGACCGGCCCAGCTCGCGTTCAAGCTCTTCCACGGCACCGGGGTCCCACGCGCCGTCGCACAGCATATCGAGCGCCCGGCGCCACACCCGCACCACGTTGAATACGTAATCGGGGTTCTTCATGCGCCCCTCGATCTTGAGCGACGCCACGCCGGCATCTACAAGCTCGGGCAGATGCGCAATACCCAGATAGTCGCGCGGGCACAGTAAGCGATCTCCCTCGAAGGCGACAACGCTCTGTCCCGCCTCGTCCACCAGGTCGTACACCAGACGGCACGGCTGCGTGCAGTCGCCGCGCATCGCAGAGCGCCCACGCCGCAGGGCCGAGAACTCGCACGCCCCCGAATAACCGATGCAAATCGCACCGTGGCAGAATACCTCGATGGGCACGCCCGTGGCACATAGCGCCGCAATCTCGTCGACCGCCAGCTCGCGTGCCGTCGTCACGCGCTCGACCCCCAGCTCATCGGCGGCAAGTCGCACGGCGCCTTCGCTATGAACGCCCGCCTGCGTGGACAGGTGAATCTCGACCCCGGGAATCGCCGCGCGCAGCGCGCAGGCCAACCCGGCATCGGCGACAATCAGAGCATCGGCGCCCAGCTCCAGTGCATGAACTCCCAACGCCACCGCGTCGGACAACTCATCGTCAAACACGAACACGTTGAGCGTCACGTACACGCGCACGCCATGGGCATGCGCCACGGCGCAGCCGCGCGCAAACTCGTCATCCGTAAAACCATGCGCGCTCACGCGGGCGTTAAAGCCGCCCAACCCCGCATAGATGGCATCGGCACCCGCGGCGATGGCCGCAAGCATCTGGTCGAGCCCGCCCGCCGGCGCCAGCAGCTCGGGCAGCGCCGCACCGGCAGCATCCAATCCAGTCTCGTATTGTCCGCTCGGCCCCATCGCCCGAATCGCCATCGGCAAACTCCTTACCAAGGTATGCATTCACTCTGAAAAATGCCGTCTTCCAGCATACACGAGGCCTCGCGCGCCCCGTTTGGTTTATCGTGTAATAACTTATGTCCATCCTGCCTCGACGACACATCCGCCGTCGGGCACGACATACCTGGAGGTCAATATATGGGTCCTCGCCAACGACAGGGACGCAGCCGTTCAAAGACGCATGCCCTGCCCATAATCCTGCTCTCGTTTTTGGGCTTTCTGCTGATTGCGGGCGTGGCGTTTGGCATCGGCATGGTCGGCAACGTCAACCGCTGGCTGTCCGATCTGCCCGACTACACCGACGCCAACGCGTATCTGGTGAGCGAGCCCACCGAGATCGTCGACTGCAACGGCAACAAGATCGCGAGCTTCTACACGCAAAACCGCAAGTCCATCACCAAGGACGAGGTCTCCCCCTACGTGCTGCAGGGCACCGTTGACGTCGAGGACGAGCGCTTCTACGAGCACGGCGGTATCGACCTGTGGGGTATCGCGCGTGCTGCGGTGGCAACCCTCGGCGGCGGGCACGAAGGCGCCTCGACTATCACCCAGCAGCTGGTGCGCAACACCATCCTGCAGGAGGAGCAGTTCGACTCGACCATCGAGCGTAAGGTGCGCGAGGCCTACATCGCCGTCAAGATGGAGGACATGTACTCCAAAGACGAGATCCTCATGATGTACCTCAACACCATCTATTACGGCCACGGTGCCTACGGCATCGAGGCCGCAGCCGAGACCTATCTGTCCAAGAGCGCCGCCGATCTCACCCTCAGCGAGGCCGCGCTGCTCATCGGCCTTCCCAACTCGCCCTCGCAGTACGACCCCACGGTCAACCCCGACCTAGCGCTGTCCCGTCGCAACAAGGTCCTCGACAACATGTTGCGCCTGGGCCACATCACGCAGGAGGAACACGATGCCGCACAGGCCGAGCCCATCACCCTCAACGTGACCGAGATTTCGGGCAGCGGCGTCGACGTATACTCGCAGCCCTACTTTGTCGCCTATGTTAAGCAGCTGCTGGAGCAGGAGTTCTCGACCGACGTGCTCTTTAAGGGCGGCCTGACCGTCAAGACCACCATCGACCCCACGATGCAGCAGGTGGCAGAGAATGCCGTTCGCGAGCAGCTCGACACGCTCTCGCTCGACGGCCTGGACATGGGCATGGTCGTCGTCGATCCCAAGACCGGCTACATCAAGTGCATGGTGGGCGGCTACGACTACAACGCCGACGAGAACCACGTAAACCATGCCACGGCCAAGCGTCCCGTCGGCTCCACCTTTAAGGCCTTTACACTGGCAACTGCCATCCAAAACGGCATGAACCCCAACGTCACCCTCAACTGCAACTCGCCGCTCAAGGCCAAGGGCACCACGACCGAGGTCCAAAACTACGCCAACCATAGCTATGGCAACATCACGCTTAAGCAGGCGACGGCATACTCCTCCAACACCGGCTACATCCAGGTGGCGGAAGCCGTCGGCAACAGCAAGATCATCTCGCTCGTCAAAAAGCTCGGCATCGACCCCGCCAAGGACAACATCGAGGACGTTCCCGTCATGACGCTCGGCACCGGCTCGATCTCGCCGCTCGAGATGGCTGCCGCCTACGCGACGTTTGCCAACGGCGGCTACTATCGCCAGCCGATCGCCATCACCGAGATTGACTCTCGTACCGGTTCGGTGCTGTACCAGCACACCGACAATCCCTCACAGGTGCTTACCGAGGGCGAGGCCGCCGCGGTCACCGATGTTCTGTCCGGCGTCATGCAGGGCGGCGGTACGGGTGCTGCCGGTGCCCTGAGCGTCAACCAGCCCTATGCCGGCAAGACGGGCACCACCGACAACACCACCAACCTGTGGTTCTGCGGCTATACCCCGCAGCTGGCGTGCGCCCTGTGGACCGGCTATTCCGCGGGCGAGATCCCCATCCAAAAATACGGCACAGACCTGCTGGGCGACAGCACCAACCTGCCTGTCTTTAAGCGGTTTATGAACACCGTTCTGACCGGTACCGAGCGCGAGGAGTTTGCGACCGGAACGGCGCCCACCTACAAGAACAACAGCGTCTGGAAGTTCTACGGCACCAACAACTCCAAGAAGACGGAGAACGACGACAAGGACGAGAACGAGGACGAAGAGGAAACCACCACAACGACTACCACGACGACCACGACCACCGAGACCACGGGCGACGACACCACCGGCGGCACCGGTACGACCGGTGGCTCGACGGGCGGCTCCACTGGTGGTTCGACCGGCGGCGATGGCGGCACGCCTACGCCTACGCCTACGCCTACGCCTACGCCCACTCCCGACCCCTCGCCCACGCCTGACGATACGGTCGGCTAGAAATCATCCGGCCATAAGCAACAAGGCCCCCGAGCAGCCTATTGAACTGCTCGGGGGCCTTTTAGTTTGAAGCGACCTGGTGGGCGGTCTTTATACCGGCGAACAAAAAAGGGGGGTACCGACCAACGTCGATACCCCTTACAAGCCACGATGTCAGCGCGCACAGTGCCGAGCGCACGACCCGCACGCCTACTTGCGAGAATTGCTCAGCTTATTGATCAGTGCCTCAAGACGCTCGCCGTCCTCGGCCGTCTGGGCAATAACCAAAATCGTATCGTTGCCGGCAAGCGAGCCAAGCACATCGGGCAGCTCTGCCGCATCAACGGCGGCGGCGATACCGGAAGCCGTGCCAGGCTGAGCCTTGATCATAACCAGATTATCGGTGCGCAGAACGCCCGTTACGAGCTCGGAAACCATACGCTGCAGGTGCAGGTCCTCTGCCAGAACATAGATGCCCTCAGGGAGCTTACGCAGCCCCATATCGGCAATATCGCGAGAGACAGTCGCCTGCGTGCAATCAAAGCCCATAGCGCGGAGCTCATCGACCAGCACGCGCTGCGTACGGACGTCCTTATTGCGCACAATATCTCTAATGGCATCCTGGCGCCCATTGCGTTTTTTAGCCATACAAACCCTCTCTCCAAAAGATGGCGGAGACAATCAATCAGTGATTGAATAGTTTAACGCTATTTGAAGGCTTTTGTGTATAAGAACGCATTTCGAAACAATTCTATGCAAGTTTGTTTCGAAATGAGCCGTTTAGGCGGTTTTTGCGCCCGTCCGGTTAAGAAAAGCTGCCAGATGCGTACACATCACGCAGCGCGCGGGCTTGGCGCTGGCGATCGGCCCAAACAACAGACCGAGCCCCCGATGGTTATCCTTGAGCGCGGCGACCATCTGACGGGTTCGAGGCGCATCGAGCATATCACGCATGCGGGCGGAACGCTCGATTGACGACACCCCATGCGGGCTCAGACACAAATTCTCGATGCAGGCGACCAGTCCGGCAAAGTAGAACTTTTGGCTTGCCAGCTTGAGCCGACCACCGCTGTCTGCTTCCGAGAGTGAGTCCGCAAGCTCGTCGAGCGCTCGAGTGTCATCGGATACCTTGGCATACATGGTGGGATCAAAGGCATCTGTAAGTTTAGGTGCCGCCGTGTGGAAACAAGCATCGCCGCAGCCGGACACGCATCGTGTCTGCGAAAGCGCGTATGCCATAAACCCAACTGTGCGAAACACCTTGTCGCACAAAAAGCATGCCTCAAACAGCGAGCGGCTGTACATCACGCCAGAGGTCTGAACGACTAGGCCGCCTAAAATCAACTGAGGCAGCCCGGCCACCATCGAAGATTTGCTATCAATGGAAATATGAGCAGCATCCAAGACGCGCGAATGGCGCTCTCGATGTGCATCATAGCGGTCGAGCGACACCGTGGGGAGCACTATGTCTGCCGTAGTATCGCACGCGATATCGACCATCTTGGAAAGGGACTGCGGAGCAAACCACTCATCGGCGTTCATAGCGATGATTTGAGAGCCGCGCGAGGCAGCAAAACCGGCACGAAGACAAGCGCCGCGCTTCGCGTCCTCGACGTCAATCAAATCAATATGGATGTCCCTGTCGGCAGCAACTTGAAGCGAATGTCGCACACCGGGCGCAGCATCGCGGCAGACAACGACAATCTGCAAATCGTAGAGGTCTTGGTTCTGGATACTCTCGAGCGCACGCATCGCATAGCTGGGCGAACCTTCTACCACAAGGATCACCGAAAGTCGCGGATGCGAGCCACGTCGAACCAAGTTATCCGTCCTCTCGACAGCAGTGAATCAAACTGTCGTTCATGGTACACCCCGGCAATAAAAGCAATGAGACACCGGTTGTATTGCACGCCAAGAACAGATGTTGCACACGCGCAGCCCACAGATGACAGGTGTCGACGCACGACGCGTCGAGCCCTCCCCTAGTCGAGCACGATAAGCTCGGCGGGATCGTAATCCACGCCCATAAACGTAAGGCCGCAGGCAGGAGCCGTGGGGCCCGCAGCGGTACGGTCGCAAGCATCGATGACCTCGCGCATCCACTCGGGTTCACGGCGATGCATGCCAATCTCGACAAGCGTGCCCACGATCGTGCGGACCATCGAATGCAGAAACGCATTGCCCTCGATGGTAAACGTCAGGATGTCCTCGCCAAACGCAACCTCATGGCCAAACTCGGCACGCATCACGCAGCGATGCGTGGGCTTGCCAACGGCAGACGCCACCTTGCAAAAGCTCTTGAAGTCCTGCTCGCCCAGCAGCGCGGGACAGGCCGCAGACATCGCCTCAACATCCAATGGGTAGCGGTGCCACCACACCGCACCGCGCGAAAGCACAGGGCGCGCGTCGCGATCGGCAATACGGTACGTATACGTACGGGAACGCGCATCAAAGCGTGCAGAAAAGCCTTTACGGGCCTTGTAGACCTCGTTTATGGCGATATCTTTGGGCAGGAGGGCATCCATAGCCCTCAGCCACCTACGGCGCGTCAAAGCCAACTCAGCGTCCGTTACGGGCACGCTGATGAACTGTGCCACCGCATGCACGCCGGCATCGGTACGCCCCGCACACGTCAGGTCGATCGGGCGGCGCAGGAGCGTCTCGATAGCGCGGCGCAACTCGCCCGCAACCGTCGTCTGACCGGGCTGCTCGGCAAAGCCGCTGTAGGACGAGCCATCGTAGGCCACGCGGAAAACGAGCGTGGCATCGAGCTCAGGAATCGAATTGAAATCAGACGGCGCGGTCATGGGCGCTCCCAACAAACAGGCAATGGCATTTCGACAAAAAAAGAGGGGTACGCGAACGTACCCCTCGAATATAGCCTATGCAGACGGATTGTCTACTCAGCGGTCTCCTCAGCAGGAGCCTCCTCGACAGCCTCGACCTTCTTGGGAGCAGCGGCCTTCTTGGGGGTCGGAGCAGCCTTCTTGGCCTTAGGCGTGCAAGGCTCGGTGACGAGCTCCATGATAACGATGGGAGCGTTGTCGCCCTTGCGGTTGCCGAGCTTCATGATGCGGGTGTAACCGCCGTTGCGGTCCTGCCACATACCCTGAGCAGCCTTGTCGAAGATCTCGGCAACGAGCTGCTTATCGCCGAGCTTGGCAATAGCCAGACGACGAGAGTGCAGGTCGCCCTTCTTGGCCCAGGTGATGATCGGATCGACGACCGAACGCAGCGCCTTAGCGCGGGTCTCGGTGGTCTTGATGCGGTCGTTCTCGAAGAGGGCCTTAGCAAGGCTCTTCTTCATGGCCTTGGTGTGGCTCGCATCGGTGCCGAGCTTCAGGCCCTTCTTAACGTTGTGACGCATGGTCTAGTTTCTCCTCAAATATGCGAAGCATTAAGCCTTCAGGCTCAGGCCCATGGACTCAAGCTTGTCCTTCACTTCCTCGATCGACTTAACACCGAAGTTACGGATGTTGAGCAGATCGTTCTCCGAGAACTCAACGAGCTGACGGACCGAGTGAATGCTGGCGCGCTTAAGGCAGTTGTAGGAACGGACGGAAAGGTCCAGATCCTCGATCTGCTTGTCCAGCTCGGCGTTGTCGTTGGTGACCTCGGGAGCGAAAATCGAAGCCTCCTCCTCGACCTCGGGGGTCTCGGCAAGGTTCATAAAGGCGGCCATATGCTGGTTGATGATATTGGCAGCCTGGACCACGGCGTCGCGCGGGGCGATGGAGCCGTTGGTCTCGATCTCGAGGACAAGGCGGTCGTAGTCGGTGTGCTGACCGACACGGCAAGCCTCAACGAGCTTGGCGCAACGGGAAACCGGCGAGTACAGCGAGTCGACGTGGATCACACCGATGGGATCGTTGTCGCGCTTGTTGGCCTCGCCAGAAACATAGCCGCGGCCATAGCCGATGCGCATGCTCATGGTGAGATGGCCACCCTCGGTGAGCGTAGCGATGTGCTGCTCGGGGTTGACCAGCTCAAACTCGGACGGAATAAAGAAGTCCGCACCGGTGACCTCGCAGGGGCCGTCAACCGAGATGGTGGCGGTCGCCTCGTCGGTCGTGCCGAGAGCCCTGAAGACAAGACCCTTGACATTCAGGACGATGTCGGTGACATCCTCGACCATGTTAGGGATGGTCATGAACTCGTGCTGCGCACCATCGATCTGAATAGCCTCGACGGCGGCACCCTCGAGCGAGGACAGAAGAACGCGACGAAGGGAGTTACCCAGCGTATCGCCGTAACCACGCTCGAGCGGCTCGACGGAGACACGAGCAGACGTCTCGTTGATCTCTTCGACCTGAACCTGAGGCCTAATGAATTCTGACATGTATTACCTCCAGCCTCAGCAGCCCGGATGGACTACTTAGAGTAGAGCTCGACGATGAGCTGCTCGTTGATATCACCGCTGATCTGCTCACGCGTCGGCAGAGCGAGCACGTTACCAGACAGCTTCTCGATATCGACCTCGAGCCAGCCAGGGACCTCAAAGCGCTCGGAGGAAATCAGGGCCTCCTTGATGGGGAGGAGGTCACGGAACTTCTCGCCAACAGCGACGACGTCGCCGGCCTTGACGCGGTAGGACGGGATGTCCACGCGCTTGCCGTTCACGGTGAAGTGACCGTGACGGACGGACTGACGAGCCTCTTTGCGGGTGCGGGCGAAGCCAAGACGGAAGACGACGTTGTCGAGGCGAGACTCAAGGATGATCATGAGGTTCTCACCGGTGACGCCGTTCATCTTACGGGCCTTGTTGAAGTAGCCGTGGAACTGCTTCTCCAGAACGCCATAAATAAACTTGACCTTCTGCTTCTCGCGCAGCTGCATGCCGTACTCAGATTCCTTGCGACGGCGCTTGGGCTGACGGATAGATTCCTTCTTGCTGCTGTAACCGAGCTCAGCGGGATCGATCCCGAGCTGACGGCAGCGCTTAAGAACAGGAGTCCTGTCGATTGCCATATTGATACGATCCTTTCAGTTACACGCGGCGACGCTTCTTGGGGCGGCAGCCGTTGTGCGGAATGGGGGTCTTGTCCTGGATGCTCGAGACCTCGAGGCCAGCAGCCTGGAGGGAGCGGATGGCGGTCTCACGACCGGAGCCGGGGCCCTTGACGAAGACGGAAACCTTCTTCATACCGTGCTCCATGGCCTGCTTGGCAGCAGCCTCGGCAGCCATCTGGGCAGCGAACGGCGTGGACTTACGGGAGCCCTTGAAGCCCACCTGGCCAGCCGACTTCCAGGAAATGACATTGCCCTGGGGATCGGTGATCGAAACGATCGTGTTGTTGAACGTAGAACGAATGTGAGCCTGGCCCACGGAAATGTTCTTACGGTCCGCGCGCTTCAGACGGGCAGCGCGAACGTTCTTCTTAGCAGTAGCCATCTATCTAGCGCTCCTTATTTCTTCTTCTTAGCACCGATCTGACGCTTCGGGCCCTTGCGGGTACGAGCGTTAGTGTGGGTGCGCTGGCCGCGGACCGGGAGGCCCTTGCGGTGACGAAGGCCGCGGTTGCAGCCGATGTCCATAAGGCGCTTGACGTTCTGGTTGCGCTCACGGCGGAGGTCGCCCTCAACCATGATCTGGTTCTTATCGATATAATCGCGGATGGCGTTAACCTCATCCTCGGTGAGGTCCTTAACGCGCGTATCCACGTTAACGTTGCACTCGACGCAAATCTTCGTCGCAGTGGTGCGGCCGATGCCGTAAATGTAGGTCAGACCGATCTCAACGCGCTTCTCACGCGGGAGGTCGACACCATTAATACGGGCCAACGTAGTCTCCTCTCTTAACCCTGACGCTGCTTATGACGGGGGTTCTCGCAAATGACGAGGACCTTGCCATGGCGCCTAATGATTTTGCACTTATCGCACATCTTCTTGACCGAAGGACGTACCTTCATCGTTCTTCCTTTCGGTAGCGCTCAAACTACTTCCCTACTATCTACTCGCCCAGCCGCAGGCGTTTAAAACTATGGCTGGTCTTCACACACAATCCGACCGTAGGTTGAGCTAAGCCTGCAGTCGGAAATGGAGTGCGTGTATGCGTGCCGCTATTTGTAGCGATAGGTGATGCGGCCGCGGGTCAGGTCGTACGGGGAAAGCTCCACGACAACCCTGTCACCGGGGAGAATACGGATGTAATTCATTCGGATCTTGCCAGAAATGTTGCACAGAACCGAATGACCGTTCTCGAGCTCGACCTTAAACATGGCGTTGGGCAACGGTTCCTTTACCGTACCCTCGAGCTCAATTGCGTCTTCCTTCTTCACAAGCAATCATCTTTCTCTAGAAAACGACAGCGATTGAGTATTCTACAACACGTATGCACGCATCGTAATAACTTCGTAATGGCTCCACAACTAAATGGAACTTGTTACATTTGAAATGTAAAACAAAGCCGTTCCCTGATGCCCAAGATCGCCTTGAAATGAGAAGGCATAGACCTTGGGGTCATGCCTTCGAAATTGAAAGGCGAGGTTGGGCATCAGGGGGCGGCGACTTTTACATTTCACCGCCTTGCAAGGAACACCAAGCACCTTGGGCATCCGTGGTGAGAATCACCGGACCGTCATTGGTAATGGCGACGGTGTTCTCGTAGTGCGCGGCGGGCAGGTGATCGTTGGTCGTGACGATCCAACCGTCGGAGCCCGTGCTCACATGGTTGGAACCCATCGTAACCATCGGCTCGATGGCAATGACCATGCCGGCCTGGAGGCGAACGCCCCTCCCCTTCTTTCCATAGTTAGGAACATTGGGGTCCTCGTGCATCACGCGGCCAATGCCATGGCCCACATAATCACGAAGCACGCCGTAACCGTGAGACTCGGCGAGGGACTGAACGGCATAACCGACGTCCCCGATATGGTTACCGGGAACAGCCTGCTCGATGGCAGCCTTAAGGCAATCACGCGTGACCTCGCACAAAGCCTTGGCTTCGGGCGTGGGGGTGCCGACGAAAAACGTCCAAGCGTTATCGCCGACCCAACCGTCGACAACGGCTCCCGTATCGATGGAGATGATATCGCCATCGCGCAGGATCATGTCGGGGTTGGGAATACCGTGGACCACGGCATCGTTGATCGATGCGCAAATGGTCCCCGGGAACCCGCCATAACCCTTAAAGGCCGGGGTGCCGCCATGCATGCGGATAATCTGCTCCGCGAGCTGATCGAGCTCAAAAGTCGAAACGCCGGGGCGCACCATGGCACCAACGTGGCGGAGCGCCATCTTAGATAGCGCTCCTGCCTTCTTCATCTGCTCGATTTGCGTTGCAGACTTAATCTTGATCATAGACCGAGAGCCTCTTTGACATCCCCGTACACGGTCTCGCGAGCCTGGTCACCGTTGACCGACTTGAGCAGACCCTGGCCACGATAGTAGTCGACGAGCGGGCTCGTGGACTTCTCGTAGACGTCGAGACGGTTCTTAATGGTCTCGGGCTTGTCGTCGTCGCGCTGATACATCTCGCCACCACACTTGGGGCAGGTAGCATCGGCAGCGGTGCCGGTGTAACCGCAGGCGCGGCAGGTGCGACGCGAAGACAGACGGTCGATGATGACCTCGGGGGCCACGTCGACCAGAAGGGCGCAGTCGATCTCGCGACCCATGGCGGAGAGCTCGGAATCGAGCGTCACAGCCTGGGCGGTGTTGCGCGGGAAGCCGTCGAGGATGAAGCCCTGCTGGGCGTCATCGGCGGCAAGGCGCTCCTTGACAAGGTCGATCACGAGCTGGTCGGGAACGAGCTCGCCAGCGTCCATGTACTTCTTAGCCTGAATACCACGCTCGGTGCCACTCTTGACGGCAGCACGCAGCAGGTCGCCCGTGGAAATATGGGCGACGCCAAACTCGGCGACGAGCTCCTGTGCGACGGTGCCCTTACCGGCACCCGGAGCTCCGAGCAATACGAGGTTCATGAGCAATCCTCCTCTAGCCTATTTAAAGAATCCATCGTAATCATACATCTTGATCTGGCCTTCGAGCTTATCGACCGTGTCGAGCACGACGCCGACCATGATGAGGATGGACGTGCCGCCAAATGCCTGAATCAGATGGTTACCCGTGAAGGAGAAGATGATCGAAGGCACGATGGCGATGAGCGCCAAAAAGACAGCGCTGGGAAGCGTGATCTTGTTGAGCGCGTTCTTGATGTAGGCCGCGGTAGCCCTACCCGGACGGACGCCCGGAATAAAGCCGCCCTGCTTCTTAAGGTTATCGGCCGTGTCATCGGGGTTGAACACCATGGAGGTGTAGAAGTACGCGAAGAACACGATGAGGACAACGTTAAGCACCCAGTTGAGCCAACCGGTCGAAAGCGCGGAGGCAACTGCCTGAATCCAGCCGATGCCGGGGAAGAACACGGCAATCTGAGCCGGGAAGTACAGCAGCGCCGAAGCGAAGATGATCGGCACGACACCCGCGGTGTTGACCTTGATGGGCAGGTAGGTGGTCTGGCCACCCATCATGCGACGGCCCACGACGCGCTTAGCGTAGGAGACCGGGATGCGGCGCTGGCCGCGCTCAAGGAAAACAATCAGCGGGATAACCAGCAGGATGATGGCGCAGATGATCACCATGGTGATGATGCCACCGGCATTGCCCTCGGTGCTGGAGAAGATAGCCTGCGGCAGACCGGCCATGATGTTCGCGAAGATGATCAGCGACATGCCATTGCCGATACCGCGCTGGGTGATGAGCTCACCAATCCACATGATCAGCATGGCGCCCGCGGTGAGCGTACCGACGATCATGAGGTCGAAGATGATCTCGGGAGCGCCGGCGCCATTGAAGCTGATGCCGAAGCTCTTAAAGAGGAAGAGGTAACCCACGGAGTTGAGGATTGCCAGAGCAAGGGTGAGGTAACGCGAATACTGCGTAATCTTGGTCTGACCGACCTCGCCCTCGCGGGCAAGCTCATGCAGGGAAGGCACGACGGCCTGGAGCATCTGGAGGATGATCGAGCTGGTGATGTAAGGCATGATGCCCAACGAAAACACCGACACATAGCTCAACGCGCCGCCAGAGAAAAGATTCAGGAGGGCCATAGCACCTGCGGCGACCGAATTGTTATCGGTCGAGAAAAGGCCCAGCATCCCCTGGAAGGGAATGCCGGGCACAGGAACGTGCGCACCAATGCGGTACACGACGAGCATAGCTATGGTAAAAAGAATCTTTTCGCGCAATTCTTTGATGCGGAAAGCATTCTTAAGACCATTTAGCACGGCAGCTCGACCTTTCCGCCGGCGGCCTCGATCTTGGCCTGCGCAGAAGCGCTGACCTTGTCGACCTTGACCGTGAACTTCTTGGTGAGCTCACCATTGCCGAGCACCTTGACGGGCTCGAACTCGCTCTTGGTGATGCGAGCGGCCTTAAGAGCGGCACCGTCGATCACAGCGCCGTCCTCGAACTTGCGCTCGAGACGCTCAACGTTAACAGCGGTGTACTCGATACGACGGGGGTTACGGAAGCCCGGAAGCTTGGGCAGGCGCATAGCCAGCGGAGTCTGGCCACCCTCGAAGCCGGCACCCTTGGTGCCACCAGAGCGGGAACCCTGGCCCTTCTGACCGCGGCCAGAAGTGGTGCCGTGACCCGAAGAATTGCCACGGCCGACGCGCTTGCGGTTCTTGGTGGAACCGGGCGCGGGAGTAAGATCGTGAAGCTGCATTTGCTACTCCTCTACAATCTCGACAAGGTGCTTGACCTTGAAGATCATGCCGCGGACGGACTCGTTGTCAGCAATCTCGCGAACCTCGCGGATCCTGTGGAGACCGAGGGCACGGACAGTACGGACCTGGTCCTGCTTGCAACCGTTGGTGCTGCGGACCTGCTTGATCTTGATGGTGTCAGCCATGCTTAGTTCTCCTTACCGACGAACATCTCGGAGACCGTCAGGCCACGGCGAGCCGCGACGTCCTCAGGGCTGGAGAGCTCCTTGAGGCCCTCGACGGCAGCCTTGATGATGTTGAGGCCGTTGTCGGTACCGAGGGACTTGGACAGGACGTTCTTGATGCCAGCAAGCTCAAAGAGGGGACGCACAGCGCCGCCGGCGATAACGCCGGTACCCTCGACAGCGGGCTTGATGATGATGCGGCCGGCACCAAAGTGGCCGAGAACCTCGTGCGGGATGGTGCCCTGCTCGGTCACCGGCACGTGGAACATGTTCTTCTTGGCATCGAGAGATGCCTTGGAGATGGCCATGGGCACCTCAGCGGACTTGCCCATGCCAACGCCGACGTTGCCCTTGCCGTCGCCAACGACGACGAGAGCGACGAGGCTCATGCGACGACCACCCTTGACGGTCTTCGACACGCGGTTGATGTAAACGACGCGCTCCTCGAACTCGGAGGCCTCGCGCTGCTGCTTCTGATTACGAGCCATGTGCTACATACCTCCTAGAACTCGAGACCGGCGGCACGAGCACCGTCGGCGAGGGCCTTGACGCGGCCATGGTAGATACGGCCACCACGATCGAAGGCGACCTTGGTGATGCCGGCCTCGATGGCGCGCTTGCCAACGAGCTGACCGACCTTCTCCGCAGCCTCCTTGTTCGAGGTGTGGGTGCCCTTGAACTCGGCCTCGAGGGTCGAGGCAGAGACGAGCGTCAGGCTGGAGCCCTTGCTGTCGTCGATGATCTGGGCATAGATGTTGGCGTTAGTACGGGTCACGCGAAGACGCGGACGCTCGGCGGTACCCGAGACCTTGCCGCGAACACGACGCTGACGACGCTTGAGGCCTTCCAGCTTCGCCTTATGCTTGTTCATACGTAAACTCCTAAAAAGGTTGATCTTGCCAGCACCTGACGGGGTGCTGGTCTTATGCGAGTGAGTCGGTTACGACTACTTGGCGGCCTTACCCAGCTTGCGGCGGATGTGCTCGCCAACATAGTGGATACCCTTGCCCTTGTAAGGCTCGGGAGGACGATGGCCGCGGATCTCAGCGGCGATCTGACCGACCTGCTGCTTGTTGATACCCTTGACGTTCACGTGGGTGTTGTCGGGAACCTCGAAGGTAATGCCCTCGGGAGCCTCGACGATCACGGGGTGCGAGAAGCCCAGGGAGAACTCGAGGTTCTTACCCTTCTGCTGCACGCGGTAACCGACGCCGGCGAGCTCGAGCTTCTTCTCGAAGCCCTCGGAAACGCCGACAACCATGTTGTGGATGAGGGCGCGGGTGAGGCCGTGGCGGGCACGGGTCTCACGCTCGTCGTCGGGACGGGAAACGGTGAGGACGTTGTCCTCGACGTTGATAGCGAGCTTCTCAAAGACATCGAGCTCGAGCTGGCCCTTGGGGCCCTTGACGACAACGTTGTTGCCGTTGACTGCCACTTCGACTCCGGCGGGAATCTGGACAGGCTTATTACCGATACGAGACACGGTGATCTCCTTTCCTTCTACCTACCGAGCGAATTACCAGACGTAAGCGATGATCTCGCCGCCGACGTTGTGCTTGCGAGCATCGCGGTCGGTCATGACGCCATGGCTGGTGGAAATAATGGCGGTACCAAGGCCACCGCGGACGCGGGGCATGTCGGCAACGCCGGTGTACTTACGCAGGCCCGGCTTGGAAATGCGGCGGATGCCGTTGATGACCTTAGCCTTCTTGGGACCATACTTAAGCGTGATGTGCAGAGTCTTCTGGGGAACGGTGTCCTCGACATCGTAGCCCTCGATGTAGCCCTCCTCGTGCAGAACACGAGCGATCTCGACGAGCTTCTTGCTGCTCGGCATGGAGACCGTGGCCTTGTTCACAGAGTTAGCGTTACGGATGCGCGTAAGCATATCTGCGATCGGGTCTGTAAGGTTCATACAGATTCTCCTTCGTTCTTGATGAACACGTGCTCTTGGTTCTTCGCCGCCCTTAACGGCAAAGCCTAACTAGCGCGTTTTCCCTGTTCCAAACGGATGCTTGAAACGCTGGTAGTGACTTACCAGCTGGCCTTCTTAACGCCGGGAAGCTCGCCCTTGAGTGCAAGCTCACGGAAGCAGACACGGCACAGGCCGAACTTGCGGTACACAGAGTGCGGACGGCCGCAGCGCTGGCAGCGCGTGTACTCACGAGTAGAGAACTTCTGCTTGCGATTGCACTTGACGATCATCGATGTCTTAGCCACTTATATCCTCCTCACATAGAGTATTGTTCGCCCCAAGCGCCGCTCCCTTGTGGAAACGGCGCTTTTAGGGCAGGTGAACCTATTTCTTGAACGGGAAACCGAAGGCGTCCAGAAGGGCCTTGGCCTCCTCATCGGTGTTGGCGGTGGTCACGAAAGTGATGTCCATACCACGCTGGTGATCGACGGAATCGAAGTCGATCTCGGGGAAGATGAGCTGCTCGGTGACGCCCATGGAGAAGTTACCACGGCCGTCGAAGCTCTTGGCGGAGATGCCGCGGAAGTCGCGGATACGGGGGATCGCGACGGAGGTCAGACGATCGAAGAACTCCCACATACGGTCGCCACGCAGGGTAACCTTGCAGCCGATCGGCATACCAGCGCGCAGGCGGAAGGTAGCGATGGACTTACGGGCACGGGTGATCATCGGCTGCTGGCCGGTGATGGCGCGCAGGTCGCGCACGGCACCGTCGATGGCCTTGGAATCGGTAGCGGCCTCGCCGACACCCATGTTCACGACGATCTTCTCAAACTTGGGGATCATCATGACGTTCTCGTACTGAAACTTGTCCTGAAGCTGCTGCTTGACCTCGTTGTTGTACTTGGTCTTCAGACGCGGCACATACTTCTCTTCTGCCATTGTTCACTCCTTCTTGGGGTTTTAAGCACGGGGCGTGGCCACGGTGGGTTGTCCTCGTGCCTCCTGACTGCATCCGCACCGCTCATGGCATTTTGCGGTTTGGACTCGACGCAGCAGGAGCCGACAAAACAATCGGTACTATACGCGTATTGGGTGCGTATTTCCAGAAAAACCTCGTCTGCCTGCACAACTCCACAACTCCCCCGCACAAATGGATCCCAAAAAGCAGTTGCGGTGAAATAGGGACTGTTTGGCGGCCTAAACGGCTTAAACAGTCCGTATTTCACCGCAACTTATTGGTGGGGATGCGATTAGCGCTTGCGGGGGACGAGTTTGGTGCGGCGCAGGTGGATCATCTCGGCGGCGATGGAGATGGCGATCTCATCGGGGTCCTCGGCCTCGATGGCAACGCCGATCGGAAGGTGCAGCTCGTCGATCTGGTCCTGCGTAAAGCCTTCCTGCTCCAGGCGGGCACGCACAAAGGCCGTCTTGCGGCGCGAGCCCAGACAGCCCAGGTAGGCAGGCTTGGCGCGCATGGCCTGAATCACCACGTCGATATCGGACTTGTGACCCGCCGTGGCGACGACCACCAGGTCGCGCGGGCCGATGGGGCACAGCTCGCTCAGGTTCTTGTAATCGACCAAGCGACGATCGTAGACACCGGGCACCCAATCGGGGGTCAGCGTGCCGGGGCGGTCGTCGCACGCCACGACGGCAAAGCCCGCCGCCGTGAGCACCCGCGCCGTCGCGGCGCCCACGTGGCCGCAGCCAAAGATATAGGTCAGGCCCTCGGGGCAGAGCGTCTCGATGTGCGCGGGAGGAATCTCGGAGGCGGCGTTTGTATAGGTAACCTTACTCCCCTCCTCCACCAGCGAAAGCCCGGGGCAACCCGCAATGGTGCGGCGCGATTCCTCGCCATGGTATTCAGTAGCGTCGCTTTCGAGCGCGCTTGCGATAAACGGCTCAAAGTCGATGACGAAGTCGCCGATACGTCGATACGTCAAGACGTCGGCAATTTCCTGGAACAACTGTGCCTGGATCGCATCCAGATGCAGATAGCACAGGCAGATGGCTCCGCCGCAGATCATACCGGTATCGGAGTTCTCGCCGCCCATGGTGTAGCGGACCAGACGCGATTGCCCCGCGGCCAGCAGCTCTCGCGCCTCGTCCAGCGCAAAAAGCTCGATCTTGCCGCCGCCGATGGTGCCCGCCTGGCTACCGTCGGCAAAGACGGCCATCCAGGCGCCCACGCCGCGCGGCGACGACCCCGCCGTGCCGGCCACGACCACGAGCTCGCACGTCTCGCCAGCACGCAGGGCGACAAGCGCCGCATTCACAACATCGAGCTTTTCCATTGCCGCCTTCTATCCTCTAAAGATATCGGTGAGCATAGCGAGTGCCTCGAGCACGCCGCCGCCGACCGACGTCGCCTTGTCCGAAATGTAGTTGATATAGCTGGCATCGCCGCGCGGATCGACATCGGCGCATTTAAAGCCCTCGGTCACCTGCACGCCGTTCGCCAAAAGCCCGCGCAGACAGCCATCGATCTGCGTGCGCATGGGCGTATCGCCCGCGTAGCCAATCACGTCTCCGGCGCGCACGATGTCGCCGATTGCGCGGTCGGACCGAAACACGCCGGCGGCGGGGCTGTGGATAACACGCTCTTTGCCATAGCCAGCGATAATGCCCGGCACGCCCGTGTTGGGCTGGGGTGAACCTTGGGTAATGACACGGCCCAGGAAATGCCCGCGCATGGTCTCGACCACGGCGTCGCAATCGACCGGCGCGGTAAAGCCCGGCCCCACGGCGATGACGGTAGGCGCCATATCGCGCGTGGTGCCCAAGTTGCGCTTAGCCAGAATCGCGTCGACCACGGCAGCGGGTTTCAGTTCGTCGAGCATCTTGGCCTGGGGGTCTACCACGACGGCGACGTCTCCGGCCTCGGTAATTGCAAGCGCCTCTGCCGGCGTCCGCGCCAAGCGAGCGCGAATGCCCTCAACCTCGACCTCGCCCAGGCGAATGGCCTCGCAAAAACTGATTGTGCGACGGATGCACGTGGGAACCGCGATATCGGCCATGACAACCGACACGCCGGCGCGCACCAAGCGAGCGGCGACGCCCGTGGCGATATCGCCGGCGCCGCGAACATATACGAGCATTCCCGGGGCACCTCCCTGTGCTACGGTTTGAGCAGAGCAAAAGCGGTTCGACCGCTACTCTGATGATTATTTATTATCACAGTATTATACGGCGGTGAACAGATGGAAACGACGAGCGGAAACCTTGCCTCCGCGCTCAAGATCGAGCCGGGCATTACCGCAATTATCGGCAGTGGCGGCAAGTCGACCTTGCTAAAGACGCTGGGCCTTGAGCTTATGCGCGCTGGAGGCCGCGTGCTCCTCTGCACCACCACGCATATGTTTCCCGTCGCCGGCGTGCCATGGGACGGGTCGTGCCGTCGCCTGGACGCCGCGCCTTGGAAGCCGGGGGCCCTGCATGTTCCCGGCTGCACCTGCGAGGCATGCGCGGGCATAAACCGCGGAAGTATCTGCCAGGCGGGTGTTTTGGACCCGGAGACAGGCAAGCTCTCCGCCCCCGCTGAGCCGCTCAACGAGCTGGCGCAGCGCTTTGACTATGTGTTGGCCGAGGCAGATGGCAGCAAGCGACTCCCGCTCAAGGCCCACGCCGCCTGGGAGCCGGTAATTCCCGCCGCCACGGCAAACGTTGTCTGGGTCGTCGGCGCCTCGGGACTGGGCAAACCCGTCGCCGAGGTTGTCCACCGCCCCGAGCTCTTTTGCGAGCGTTGCGGCTGCGAGCTCACCGACATCGCCACGCCCGAGCGCGTCGCCCAGGTGCTCAATTCCGAGATGCAGGCGCTGAAACTCAGCACCGCACGCGTCATGCTCAACCAAGTCGACACGCTCAGCGACCCCACGATGGCCGACCGCTTCGAGGCAGCCCTCGGCCGCCCCGTCGTCGCCAGCAGCCTCAAGTAGCCGGCCCCATCTCGTCAGTTGCGGTGAAATACGGACTGTTTGGCCGCCTGACGGCCGCAAACAGTCCGTATTTCACCGCAACTGCGGAGGGGACACGGCATCTTTGCTGCTAGCGGGGCACGTAGCGGCCAGGCTGGACTCCGGTGGGCTCGCCATCGCGCGCCACCAGCACGCCGTTCACAAACACGGCCTTGGCGCGGCCATGTGCCTCAAAGCCCTCGAGCGGCGTGTAGTCCACGGCCTGATGCTGTGTCGCGGCGCTGATCGTCCAACGCGCGCACGGATCCCACACGCACACGTCGGCGTCGGAGCCCTCGGCAAGACAGCCCTTGCGCGGATACATGCCAAAGACGCGCGCCGGGTTCTCGCTCATCAAGCGGCACAGATCCTCGGGGCCCAGTTGCCCTTCAAAGCTCGTGGCAATCGCGACGGGACGATGCTCCACGCCGGGCCCGCCGTTGGGAATCGCGCGGAAATCGTCGCGCCCGCGGTCCTTTTGCCCGTGCAGGTTAAAGCTGCAATGATCGGTCGCAATCGTATCGATCTCGCCGGCCACAAGCGCCTCGCGCAATGCCGCACGGTCACCGGCATGGCGCAGCGGCGGGCTCATCACGTACTTGGCGCCCGCAAAGCCGTCCTCGCCCTGCTCCAGATAGCAGGTGTCGTCAAGCATCAGATATTGGGGGCAGGTCTCGACATAGATGTTCTTCTGCCCGCGCGCTTTGGCAGCGCGAATGGCCTCGAGCCCCAGCTTGGTCGAAAGGTGCACCACGTTGACCGGAGCGTCCCCGGCCAAGTGCGCCAGATACAGCAGGCGGCTCACGGCCTCGGCCTCACACACGTCCGGGCGGCTGAGCGCATGCCCCTCGGGCCCATGAATCCCCTGCTCGTACACGCGCTTCTGCAGCTCATTCACCAGCGTACCGTTCTCGCAATGCACGCACAGGATACCGCCCACGCGCTTGAGCTCCTCGAGCACCTCGAGCGTCTCGGCATCGTCCAGGCGCAAATGATCGTAGGCAAAGTAGGTCTTAAACGACGATACGCCCGCCTCGCGCATAGCCGAAAGATCGGCGCGGTTGCGTTCATTCCACTCGGCGAGTGCCATATGAAAGGCGTAGTTTGCCGTGCAGGTGCCGTCGGCGCGATGATGCCACTCGGCCAAGGCATCGGGCATGGTCACGCCGCGATCAGCCGTCGCGTAGTCCACGATGGTCGTCGTACCGCCGCAGGCAGCCGCACGCGTGCCGGTTTCAAAGCTATCGGCTGTCCAATCCATGCCAGTCCAGCACTGCATGTGCGTGTGGCCGTCGATAAAGCCGGGGAACACCCAACAGTCCGTGGCGTCCTGGACGGTATCGTCCTCGCCCGGCTCAATCGCCGCGGCAATCCGCACGATCTTGTCGCCCTCCATGGCAAGATCGGCGCGGCGAAGCCCCTGTGGCGTCACGAGCGCGCCGTTTTTGATGATGATCATGTTGCTCCTTATCGATTCATACAGTTGGCCACGCGATCAAAATACGAGCAGGCCGCGATATGCTCCGCTATGCGTCGCTGTCCCTTGGCGGTATCGACATCCCACAGCTCGTAGGCACGCGCTTCGATCAGCGCAACGTCGACGCGACCTTTGAGAATCGAGCCCCCGCCGTCCTTGCCCTCAAGACGCATGAGTGCATCGAATAGTTCCGCCGGAAAGAGCACCGGACTCGAAGGCTCACCGTTGCACGCCAAGCGCACCGGATGTTTGCGGCCACGTTCGTCAAACGCGTGAACCAAAGCCTCAAAAGAATCCGAACTCACGAGCGGCTGGTCGCCCGGCAAAAAGAGGCAGCCTTTCCAGTTGCGTTCGACTCCCCACGAAAGGCCCGCACGGACGCTTTCGCTGCGCAGCTCGCCATCGTGCAGCACGCACGGGCAATGTTTGTCCTCGCAAATCCGGGCGACCTCGGGCCAACGCGTCGAAACCACAACGTCAAAGCCCCGGGGAACCGAATCGATGGTCCGGGCAATCAGCGGCTCGCCATAGATATCGGCAAGCATCTTGTTAGAGCCAAACCGCTTGCCCTCGCCCGAAGCCATAATGACGCATCCAAGTTTCATGGTGATACCTCCCCTGAAACCATCGTACCCATAACTCGCGCCGCGGGCATCCACATCGAAAGCGCTTATCCCGCACGCCCGCGATGCAAAAAAGGGGCACCCCGCCGGTTGGCAGAGCGCCCCCTTTACATGGCTTACCTCAACCCGGCTTTAGGCCTGGAGCCAACGGGCGGTGTTGCGCTCGTCGAGGGCCTTGAGGGTAGCGGCGGGATCGGCAACCTTCTGCAGGAACATCATGGCTGCGATGGCGTACGGCTTGTAGCTGGCCTCCTTGTACATGCCCACGCGGTGCATGTCGAAGACGTCGGCGTTGACCTCGCCGTGCTCGCAGGAGACACCGGAGATGTCGGCGGGCAGCGGGTGCATAAAGATGGTGTCCTGGCCGTTGGCAGTCTTCTCCATGAGCTCGGTCGTGGAGCACCAGTCCTGATGGGTGGCGTTCTGGGCGAGCAGCTCCTTCTCGAGCGCTGCGATGCCGGCGTCGTCGCCCTCGGCGTACAGGTTGGTACGCTTTTCCATGGCGGCAAACGGAGCCCAGCTCTTGGGGATCACGATGTCGGCGCCCTCGAAGGCCTCGGCCATGGTGTTGACCTGCTTAAAGGTGGTGCCGGACTCGGCGGCATAGCCGCGGGCGCGCTCGACGACCTCGGGCATGAGGTCGTAGCCCTCGGGGTGAGCCAGGGTGACGTCCATGCCAAAGCGGGGCAGCAGGCTGATCAGCGACTGCGGGCAGGACAGCGGCTTGCCGTAAGAGGGCGAATAGGCCCAGGTGACGGCAACCTTCTTGCCCTTGAGGTTCTCGAGGCCGCCAAACTCGTTGATAAGGTAGAGCATGTCGGCAGAGGACTGCGTGGGGTGATCGGAGTCGGACTGCAGGGAGATGAGCGTGGGACGGTGATCCAGAACGCCATCCTCGTAAGCCCGCTGGACAGACTCGGAGACCTCGGCCATGTAGGCGTCGCCCTTGCCGATGTACATGTCGTCGCGGATGCCGATGACGTCGGCCATGAAGGAGATCATAGTAGCGGTCTCGCGGACGGTCTCGCCGTGAGCGATCTGGGACTTCTTCTCGTCCAGGTCCTGCAGCTCAAGGCCGAGCAGGTTGGCGGCCTTAGAGAAGGAGAAGCGCGTACGGGTGGAGTTGTCGCGGAACAGCGAGACGGCCAGGCCCGAATCGAAGATCTTGGACGAAACGTTGTTCTCGCGCAGCTCGCGCAGAGCGTCGGCGACGGTGTAGAGCGCCTTGAGCTCATCGGTGGTCTTATCCCAGGTGTGCAGGAAGTCGCTGCCATACATACCCTTAAAATCGAGGCCGTTCAGCTGCTCGACGAGCTCGGTAAACTTGGCGTCCATGTAAATGTCCTTTCTAAAGGTGAAACGATCGCAATGAGTAGATGCGCTCCGGCATGCGCGTGTGGCTAGAACATGCAGAGCGCTATGACGAGGACCCGCCACCGTCGAGGAAGCATGGGAGATAACGGCCGCGGGCCCCAAGTCAACAGGAGGCGCCGGGGGCATAAACTGCCCCCGGCTCAACAAGATCGAGGAATGGGACTAATCGATCTTGTTGTTGGTCAGACCGGCACGGAACACGGTGGCGTCGCCATCGGCCTTGCTCGGATCGTAGAGGTTCAGGGCAGCCACATACATGGCGGCAGCGGTGACCAGGTCATCCTTGTAGGTGACCTCGTTGGGAGCGTGAGCCTGAGACTCGGCACCCGGGCCAAAGCCGACGCAGGGGATGCCATAGCGGCCCTGGATGGAAACGCAGTTCGTGGAGAAGGTCCACTTGTCGCACAGAGGGCGACCGGTGCGCTTGTCCATGCTGGGCTCGCAGCCGATGCGCTCGTCACCAAACATGGCCTTGTGAGCGTCGACGAGGGCCTTGACGTGCGGAGCGGTCTCCTTGTTGATCCACGTGGGGAAGTAAGCCTCGGTCTCGTAGACCTCGCCGGTCCAGGACGGACGGTCGTACATGTACATAGAGACCTTCACGTCGTCGCCGTACTTCTTGGCGGCCGGCAGGTTGCGGATCTCGTCCAGGCAGGACTCCCAGGTCTCACCGGCGGTCATGCGACGGTCGATGGAGATGGCGCAGGAATCGGCCACGGCGCAGCGGCTGGGGCTGGTGTAGAAGATCTGGCTGACGGTGCAGGTGCCGCGACCCAGGAAGCGGGCGTCCTCGAAGTGCTCGGGGTTGTACTTGGGGTCGAGCATCTTGACGAGACCCTTGATGTCGGTCGACTCGTCGCAACCGTTGTTGTTGAGGGCACGGACGTCGGCGATGATGTCGGCCATCTTGTAGATGGCATTGTCGCCGCGGTCGGGAGCGGAGCCGTGGCAGGAGGTGCCGTGAACGTCGACGCGGATCTCCATGCGGCCGCGGTGACCGCGATAGATGCCGCCGTCGGTGGGCTCGGTGGAAATGACGAACTCGGGCTTAATGCCGTCCTTGTTGTAGATGTACTGCCAGCACATGCCGTCGCAGTCCTCTTCCTGGACGGTACCGACGACCATGATCTTGTAGCCCTCGGGGATGAGGCCCATATCCTTCATCATCTTGGCAGCGTAGGTAGCGGAAGCCATGCCGCCCTCCTGGTCAGAGCCGCCGCGGCCGTAGATGATCTCGTCGGTCTCGTAGCCCTCATAGGGATCGGCGTCCCAGTTCTCGATGTTGCCGATGCCGACGGTGTCGATGTGGGAGTCGATGGCGATGATCTTGTCGCCCTCGCCCATAAAGCCCATGACGTTGCCCAGGCCGTCGACCTTGACCTCGTCATAGCCAAGGCTCTCCATCTCGGCCTTGATGCAAGCGACAACCTCGCCCTCCTCGCAGGACTCAGAGGGATGGGAGATCATGGCGCGCAGGAAGCGAGTCATATCAGCACGATGAGACTCAGCAGCAGCCTTGATAGCGTCGAAATCGAGTTCTTTAGCCATTGTTCATAACCTTTCAAACGAAGGAATCTACCTGTGAGGTGACGGAGCGATACCTATTTACTCCGCCCCAACGATTAGCAAGTGGGATATTCGCCTTCCCAAACAATGCGGCGATACTGGTCGGGATCGGTGTCGCCCTCGGTGGAGAAGCAGAGCACAGAGCTCGTCTTGTCCAGGCCGATGAGCTCCTTGAGCTCGGCGTACTCGGGATCGAGCATGAGAGTCTCGACCAGGCCGGTGGTCACAGCGCCGGACTCGCCGGAGATGACGCGCGGGTCGCCCTTCTCGGGAGCGCCCAGGGTGCGCATGCCGCGAGCGGTGACCCAGTCGGGGCAGGACACGAAGGCGGTGGCGTGGTTGCGCAGGATATCCCAGCCCAGGATGTTGGGCTCGCCGCAGCACAGACCGGCCATGATGGAGGGCATGTCACCGTCCACGATGCGCGGATCGCCGTCGCCGGCGGCAGCGCCCTTGTACAGGCAGGCGGCAGGCGCGCACTCAACCACGACGAAGGTGGGCGGGTTATCGGGATACAGGTTGGTGAAGTAGCCCACCACGGCGCCGGCGAGCGAACCCACGCCAGCCTGGACAAACACGTGCGTCGGGCGGTTGATGGCCATCTCGCGCAGCTGCTCGGCAGCCTCGGAAGCCATGGTGCCGTAACCCTCCATGATCCAGGACGGAATCTTCTCGTAGCCCTCCCAGGCGGTGTCCTGAACGATGACGCCGCGCTCGCAGGCATCGGCCTCGGCGGCGGCCATGCGCACGCACTCGTCGTAGTTGACCTCTTCGATGGTCACCGTGGCGCCCTCGGCCGCGATGTTATCGAAGCGGGGCTTGGTGGAACCCTTGGGCATGTGCACGACGGCCTTCTGGCCCAGCTTGTTGGCAGCCCATGCCACACCGCGGCCATGGTTGCCGTCGGTGGCGGTAAAGAAGGTAGCCTGGCCAAAGTCCTTGGCAAGCTGATCGGAGGTCAGGTAATCGAAGGTGCACTCGGCAACGTCCTTGCCAGTCTCGTCGGCAATGTAGTTGGCCATGGCAAACGAACCGCCCAGAACCTTAAAGGCGTTGAGGCCAAAGCGATAGCTCTCGTCCTTAACGCACAGGTTGGACAGGCCCAGGCGCGCGGCCTGGCCATCCAGGCGGGCAAGCGGAGTGACGGTGTACTGGGGGAACGACTGGTGGAAGGCACGGGCCTTCTTCACGTGGTCGAGGCTCATGATTCCCAAGTGCTTATCATCGCTCTTGGGCATCGTGTTGCCCGCCCACTGGATCTTATCGGCCATACGGTGAACTCCTTAAGTCCTCTCTTGCCGGCCCCCGCATACGCGTTTCAGCCCATTCCCATTCATGCGACTGAACTTTTATGTGGATGCCAAACAAAAAGTTTGTTAGCACTGTTCTATCACACTTTTTGATTGGAAAACCTAACAAATTGTTTGTTGCCGTAATCGGTACTTTTTCGCCGCCGAACGGTCATGAATTGCCTTGTTGATGGATTTATTTGCGGTCAAGTGTGGTTTATGGCAAAGTGTGCCCAAACTAATTTTTAGGAAGGCACCCATGACCCCCGCACAGATTGAGTTTTACAAGCGCCTCGCACACGGCCTGGCGCTCCAATTTGGCCCCAACTGCGAAGTCGTCGTCCACGATCTGGAGACCGAGGACGTGGACCACTCCATCGTAGTGATCGAAAACGGCCACGTCAGCGGGCGCAAACTGGGTGACGGCCCCAGCCATATTGTGTTTGAGTCCATGCACGAGGGCACCACCGACGTGCACGACCGCGAGCCATACCTCACCAAAACCACCGATGGCAAGCTGCTCAAGTCCTCTACCATCTTTATCCGCAACGACGAGGGCAAGCCCGTCGGCATTTTGGGCATTAACTTTGACATTACGCTCATGAAGGCTTTTGAGCGTTCGCTCGATGCCTTTACCGGCACCGGCGGCACGGGCTACACCGAGCCCGAGCCCATTACCAAGAACATCGGCGACCTGCTCGAGGACCTGCTGCACGAGTGCGAGCAGTTTGTGGGCAAGCCCGCGGCACTCATGACCAAAGACGAGCGCATTCGTGCCATTGGCTACCTCGACCGTCGCGGTGCCTTCCTCATTTCCAAGTCGAGCGAGCGCGCCTGCGAGTTCTTTGGCATCTCCAAGTACAGCTTCTATAGCTACCTCAATGAGGCCAAGGCGGCGGCCGGCGACAAGTAGGCACTCGCCTGGATTGCCCCTCCCCTTTTGGGCGCGAGTTCTGGAAAGCACGAATCCAAGACCGAGCCGCTTGGGAAGTTCCATATAATCGATGTCATTAGTATTTCGAAAGGATGGGACAGAATGGCGTTGAGCAAGGCATCATGCACCGGTCGCGGATTGATTCCGGCAATTGGTGGACATGTGCACCGCATGTTCGATGAGGGTGAAGACGACCTGTTTTCGCTGAGCCTTGACGACGTGATGGATGATCGCCCGTGGACCGCCGACGAACTCATGGGCGGCGGGGCTCGCCCGTCAAACCCCAATCCCGCGCTTGCGCCTAAGCCCGCATCTGCGCCGACTCCTGCGCAGTCGCCTGTTTCGGCGCCCGCGCCTACGCCCGCACCCACTTCGGCGCCCACGCCCGCTCCCCGCCCCGCAAGCGACCCGTCCGAGACGGCGGCATTTCTCGCTGCAGCGACGCAGGGCAAATCGGCCGACAGCACTGTTATGTACAGCGCCCAGCAGTTGCCTGTTCCTGCGGCACGCAAGCCTCCGGTCGCAAGGCTCGATGAGCCCGTTGCCCATCAAGTTGCCTACGATTCCTGGGCTGCAGCCGATCTGGATGAGACCTCTACCGGCATGCCGGCGCTCGATGTTCCAGTTAACCCGCTTTTTGCCGCCGACACGAGCGCCGCGGGCTATGAGGGCGGTGCGACATATTCCGATTATTCCGATGGCCATGCTGGCACCGGTCGCATCGAGACCGAGGATTATGGCACCGCATCGAGCGATTATCTCAACGATCCGTACGCCGCCACGCCTGCACCGGAATATGACCCGGAGGCCGCATCCGCGCCGGCGTATACCAAAAGCACGGGCGAAGAGCGCTTCGCCGATTATTACGTCGAGGAAAAGGCGCTGCGTTTCTCGGAATTTCCGCAGGCAGTCAAGGTTGCCTTTATCGCCATTATCATTGCCCTGCTCGGCGTCATTGCGTTTGAGGGATTCCAGCTGTTCCGCGGCCCCACCGCGTCCGAATCGGCAACGCAGCAAAAAGAGGACGACAACCAGTACCTGGACATTAACACCCTCAAGGGCGACCCCAACGACGGGGACGATGAGTAGCGAGAGCTGAAGGCGGCCGCAGGATCCCGCATCCAGCGCCGGCTTCTAAGTGCTGTTTTGTCATCCAGCTACACTTTTGGTATGTAAAATAAGTAGTTGGAAAAAATCAAAAGCTGTTTCGATTATCGGCCTAATACAACCATTATTCCAACCAATGGTTTTAGAAACGGTATTTAGCGGTTCCCAACCATTTATTTACCGTTCTCGACAATACAATCAAAGTCAATCAGTTCAAGCTGCTCTACGAATTTCTCCAAATACGAAACGACTTCCTCGTTGTTGACGAATAGCGGCCTGTCCTGCGTTAGCCTGCCTGATTTGTCCTGCGGATAGCGGAGGCTGATGCCGTTGTTATCGATGTCAGCAACGGCTTTTACGAAAGCACCCATGTTCTTGATGGTTCTATTGTCCTCACGGCACTTTTGCCTCGGAAACCTTGAGAGCAAAGAGTTCCACAAGCTCGTGAGGCCGTGATCTCTCTTAGGCTCAGCTCCACACCTTTTTATCGCCCTTTTAATTGCAAGCTCAATACAGTGCCTTGTGAGGAACATTACCGGAATCGCGTAGGAATACTCCAGCATCAAATACATACCAGGCTTGTCAATTGCTTTCCTCCCAGCGGCCGCAAGCTCCTTTGCGGCATTGAGGAAAGATCGCATGAACTCATCATCGAACTTATCGGCTTTAAACTCGTCCTTCATCAAGGCAGACGAGTCCAACAGCGAGAAATCCCTCAAAGTGGGGTCGTTGAAGCCATCCATCTGAGACTTCATGACTTGTTGGCTCATGTATTTAGGAAACACATGGTCATTGAACACACTCTCCATCAGAGAATCTCTCCCGTTTTCGCGTCTATCTTCGCTCCCGACCTCGAGCCGATGAACTCATCCACCATCTCGTCGTCGCGGTCGGGCTCGGTCACGAAGAGCGGTCCCGGGACGTCGACGCGCGGGCCAATCGTCAGGCCGTTGCTCGCGATGATGCAATCGAGGTTCTGTCTACGGTGGAGCGTGCGGGCCCGTAGTGTGTCGAAGGAATAGCCCCGGCCCCGCACGTCAGTCTCGTTGATGAGCCTGTTGGCGCTCTCGGCGTAGCCGTTCGAGATGCGGCTCGGGCAGTTCCCAGTAGTGTCGGTGGGGCGTAACACATCGTGCACGTAGTTGGCGATACCCAAAATCTCGTTCACGTAGTCGAACGCGGACTTCTCGACCATGGTCCTTCCTCTCTGGCAAAGACGATTTCAGCCAGAGATTTTACAAGTTCAATGAGTTGCTTCGCTTTAAATCCAACCATTGGCTTAACAAAACGGTAGGATGCTTTCTTCAACCAGAAAACTAACAAACCCAACCAGTTATTTTATATACCCTATACTTTTCCGGATAATTTACCTATCGAATTAGACACTTTTTCCGAAGTTTTAAGGTGCCTATTTCGACACTTTTCCGTACTTTTACACGGCTGATTTCGACACTTTTCCGAATGAAAGCCGAATAATCACTTGGAAAACCAACGCCGTTCACGCGTCATTTCGCAGGCGGCGCTTGATTTCTGTCCGTGCGCGCTGATAGACTCCATCTTGCCCGCAAGGAGCGGGCGCGTTTTATCCAGAGTCGGGGTAGAGAGTTGGCTCCACGATCCCGACGCCAACCGGCCAAGAGGCACGGTGGCCCTGCCAACATCGATGAAAGGAGTCCGTATGGACAATTTCTCCGTGCGCAGTGAGCGCAACTTCCACAACCTGGTCGCACAGCCAAAACGCATGCATCTTCTGGACAAGCCGAACGGCTACGCCTCGGCCATGGTCAAGAGCAGTCTCTCCCACCAGATGCGCTTTACGGTGCAGCAGCTCGAGGAAGAGCTCTGTGCTGCTGGCAATCCGCATGTGCTGCAGATTAAGCTGTTCGGAGACGACTCGCGTGAGCCGTCTAGCTGGAAGCTCTTTGCCGACGGCGCGTGCGTTGCGGACGGATCCGGCGCCTTTGCCCGCGAGTGCTTCTGCGAGGGCGCCGAGGTGTTTTTGGACTTGTGCCGAGATGCCGTACGCACAGCTGAGCTGCGCCAATGGAGCCAAAGGGAGTACGAGCTGCTGAGTGCGGTGCGCGGGATTGCGGGAGTGTAGACGAAAGCGGTGACGCATTACTTCTTTCGCAAATTGACAACCGCATAGCGGAACACGGCCCGCGCCCCGTCATGTGATTTCTAGCGACCAAACAACGAATCGCCGACGAAGGTGGCATGGGCCGTGACCGCGAACATCGCATCGGTCGACGAGGAGTCGCTGCGCAATGACATAGAGAATCTGATGAGGAAGACCGTCGAGGAGACGCCCGACGCACCGCTCGACGAGTAGGCGTCCGAGCTCCGGCGTGCGGCTCGTCACCGGCGACAAGTGAACGGGGATGCTCGGTGCGCTCGAGGAGCTCTTCCCCGGGGCCCGCCACCAGCGCAGCACAGTGCATTTCTATCGTAACGTACTGGGGCGGGTGCCCATGACCAGGCGGAAGGCAGCGGCGCGCATGCTGAAGGCGATCCACGTGCAGGAATCGCGCGAGACATGTGCCAAAAAGGCCGAGAGGTGGCGGAGTGGGTCACGAGCGGGACAAGAGGAGGTACCTTGATATGTCGAAGCTGGAGGAGATGGACAGGCCGAACAAGACGGTAGGAGACTAGAGCATGACGAGGACGGGGCCGAATAAATCAATTTGCGAGAGAATCTTGAAGGTACCGCCGTTGTTGGTCAGAGCGCGAACGCGTCACAAAGGAATGATTGCAAAGGTCACTCTGGAAGAACCTTTTCAATATAGACGGTGTGTTCGCCAACAATGTCCCAGGCAAGACCATCGGATTTCTCCGAGATTTTCAGCTTACCTTTTGATACGTAACGGACGCGTGCTTCGCAATAGATGCCGCATATGTCCATGAATGGGGTCTCTTCGATTACGAAAGAGCATTCCTCATCGGGCTGGCGCAGCGCATCCTTCCCGTAATCGACTAACGTCAATGACAATGTACCCGACCAGCTTTGATTCCTCCTATCGAGCTTTCTTGCGAAGTAGGCAAGTCCTTCAAGGAACCCCTCAGCGTAGATGGAGCCGTCTAAAACTGGATCTATGCCGAAGAACTGGCAGACCCGCAGAAGCGCTTCAAAGAAGGCAACCCGGCTTTCCCATGTATCGCCAACGTCTAGATCAGCCAACGTACAGTACGAGGCATCGCTTGGGTCGCCATACAGGCTACAGAGGCCAAGTCGTCTGCTCTTTGCAAGCTCCGCGAGAAATCGCGCGCCTTTAAGGGCGGTCTTTACCGTATGCCCTTCGAACCTAGGCGTAAGGTTAATATGAAAAGTCAAAGCCGTCATGGCCTCACCATCAACAGGAACGGGGTACTCAAGCTCAATCTTGATGGGGCATTCTTTCTGATCCACATTTGACCTTAGTCCAACCTCGGTTCCAAGTCTCACCGTCTTTAAGGTCACATAGAGGGATGACGCACCGGCATTGACATCTCCCGCATAGAGGAGCAGCGTGCTAGGACGTTCATCAGGTGTCGAAAAGGCAGAAACAGAAACGCATTCGATCTCTTCATCAGGAAGCGTGATTAGCGGTTCGAACTCGATGTCCTCAGACGAGAGCGTGAATGGTTTTCCTTCGCGTTGCAACGCCTCGAGCGCAATAAACCCTTCCTCGCTCTTTGCCTTCATGTTGAACAGAGGAATCTCTTCGGTTACACCGGGCCTAGCGGCGTAGATCACCGTTGTTGAGTTGCCGTTTGTGACAACAGTCGTTTGGAGCCTATCATCGCAAGTGACATCGTTGAGACGTTTTGCCCCGTTTCGAATCATGTCAATCGGTCTATTCCCGCTTTGCAGCGCAATCGCTTCGAGCTGATCCTGCGTATTCGGGTAAAACTCCTTACGCACCCTAGGGCATTCGATTAGCATTGCCGCGATTTCGGAGGCGAAATGGCATTCGATAGTCATATCCGGATGCTCATCCCTCAATTCGTCAAGCGCCCTCATGGCGGCAGGAGTCGGATCCTTTGAGCACATCAGAATCCACTTAAATCCTCGGCGTTTGGCAAGGGCGGCATTAAGCGAATCTTTGACTTGTTTAACCTGGGATTTGCCGAACGAATTTTTGAAGAACTTGAATTGGTAGATCTCGACGGGTTCCCCAAACGAACCTACATAAGCATCGATTCCTTCATCTCCGCCGTGCCCATTAACCGTGCGAACAAGGGGATTCTTAGCATGGACAAGCGCAAAACAAAGGTTCTCCCACCTGTCAGGATCAAGTGTGTTGAAGTCGAAATCGTCTTTCAGCTCTGCCAACTATTCTCCGTTCTCCCAAATCTTCTTCATGGATTCCGTGTCAATCCTCTCGCCTCGCAGATACGTCTCAAACACCGCGCTGGCAGGCAACGCCCACATGTGGATGTAATTGCTAAACGGCGGCTCCACCTCACCCATGATTTTAGGAAACGAAACCCTCGCCAGCTCTTTAAGTTCGCTCTCTGCGCTTGGCACCAAAAACGCGTTAACCACGTAGTCGAAACCGTGGTCAAGAACAAAATCCTTGTACGCCGATTGGTAGAGAAACTGCTTCGTCACCGACTCGAGTCCGGGCTGCTTCTCAATTTTTCTAGCGACCTCCGGGACGTAGTACTTCGCGTCGTAAATCGCGAACACGCGGCGTCCATCTTCGTCCGTGGCGAAAGCGATGATGTCGGGGATAAGCGTCGCGACAGGATCGCACTCGATGTAGCGCTCGTCCCGTCGCTGTTCCCACTTCGGAGACTCGATGATGCCCAGGAGCGTGTCTCGCTTGCGCTCAATCCACTCGCCCTTAAGCGGAAAGCCGAGTTTCCCGAGCTTCGAATCGAGCTCGTCCCCAAACGCCGTTTTGCATGCCATCTCCCACAGATGGAAGAAGCTTGATGAGCCCAACGCGCTGATCTCATCGTGCTCCGTCGTGCTTTCACGATTCAACAGGTAGCGCCACAGAAGGTCGAGCACGGCGACTTTCCAATCGATGAACTGCGAATCACGTTCACGTTCGAGACGCCACTCAAGCGTCTCGGGATCGCCGAAATCGCTCACCTCTTCATCTGAAAGCTCCACTTCGTCAAGAGACAGTAAGTCTCCGACGTGGGCATCGAAGAGCTGCTTCGAGCACTCAGTCAGCACCGCGCGGTGTAAGCGGGTGATGAAGTCGGATTCATCGCGCAGCGTCATGCGGGTCTCGTATTCGACATAGATCGGGCGGCCACCAGAAAGCAAAGGAAGATGGTTGCTAATTGTTCGGCCCCAATCGATGGTGCCGGAGCCGTTAAGCTCGCGACCCTCGACATAGTTCGAATACACCCCGTACTCAGCATAGAGCTCCAACAGTGCCAACATCACCGGGAGCCTGTCATCAGTCTGCTCGCCATCGTCCGAAAGCGTGGGCATGATGGCTCTCCCGGCGTCGCGCTTGAGCAGACGCATGACCTGGCGCAGTTCGTCGCGCGAGGGCACCACCTCCTTGAAGTACTTTGGGTACGCGATTATCACAATACCCGCGACCATGACTATTCCAACGAAGTTGAACTGATAACGTTCATCGTCCTTGGCGCCGTCCTCGTCAAAGGCATCCGTATCCTTAGCGGACTTGTCGGTGCGATATCTCACGATACCGCGGGTCATCAGCCCCTCAATCACTAGGAGAGCTTGCCCCGGCTCCATGCCGAACTTGTCGGCAAGCGTCGTTACGGAATACGGTTTTAGCTCGCGCACATATGCTTGGCGCATCGTAGATTACTCCCCGGCATCGACATCGTCAGCATCATCGGCGTGACCGTAAACTAGATGGTCATCGAAGCCGTTGCCGAAAATGCCCACACCGATTCTGTCAAACGCCTCGCATACCTTTGCGTAAGTGTTGAACTCCCTCTTGAACATCTTCGTCCGCTTGGTCTTGCCGGCGTCCTCGTAGAGATAGAGCAATACTTTGTCCTTGAAAACACGAGGGAAGCGCTCAGGCGTAAGAGCTGAGGGCGCAATAAAGAACGGTCCGAGCAGCTTGTCCTCGTTGATTCTCAGATCATCGCTTGCCATGAATTCGTTGATGGCGTGCCTCAATCTGTTCCACACGACAGTGCGCTTACCGCAGGGAACCTCGATTTCGCTCAAGGCCTTGCCACCCACATCAGCATTCTCGCCTTCATCGATTCCCATGTAACGGAAGTCCCAGCGGCGCTTGAAGGCTGTGTCCATGGGAAAGACACCCTGGTCGGCGCTGTTCATAGTCGCCCAAATGTACATGTTTGGAGGCAACGAGAGCCGCTCGGTCTCCATTGACAAGCGATGCTGTTCATCGATTAGTTTTACGGGGTCTGTAGCATGGCCGTTGGTAGCGTATTCGGAAAGGAAGACCGAAAGATGGTCGCGCATCTCCCTCGGCGCTGCGACCTCGTATTCGCTTCGCCCGTCAGCATCGCGGTCAAGCAGCTGGAACACATCGCCAAACACAGAGGCAGGATTGGCTCGATTTATTTCCTCCACGATAAGAAGGAAGTTCTCGTCGGGATTCTGCACAGCCTTAACGTATGTCTCAAGAAACGGACCCGGCACAAATTCGTAAGAGATGTACGACTCCAGTTCGCTAACAGACTCGCCAACATCGTCCCTGTATCTGGTGATCGGCTTGAAGCACCCGACGAACTGTGGGTACGTGTAGTCAGGGTAGAACGTTACGCGCGTGACGTTCTCTCGCACAAAAGAATCCTTCGCAAGCTTGTTTAGCTGATACGACTTACCAGTGCCGGGTGCACCGAAAAAAATGAGGTTACGAGGTTCATTCAAGGGCTTGACGTTAGAACGGTTTTCCATGGTGTTCCTTTCGAGAGTGTCTAGCTTGACATTGGCAAGCTGCAAGCCAACACGAATGCGCGAAACGTAAGCCTCAAGTTCCGCTTTTTTAGCATCTTTGGAAACAGAGACCGTGCGACCACCAATAACTAAATCAGGGAAAAGGCCTGCTTCGATGGCTGACTTGAGTATCCTTGTCGGCCCCTGCGCTTCTTTGCCCTCAACTAGGTCGACGCCCGTATTATCCTTATCTTCCAATAACGAACCGTAGACGCCACTGATGTCAAATACGGTCCCCGAATCACCCTTGCACGTCTTATAAAGAGCCGGCTCAGAAAACACCGCCAGCATCCTCGTTAGCCTAGTCTCAATATCATCGGAGCACAGGATGCGCCCTTCAGTAAGCCAGCTCATAAGAACACGAGCAAATCCGTCAGGATCGGTTTCCTCCAGGATGCCCACAAGGTCCAGATTAGAACTGAAGCGAATCGATTTCTGGAATCGCAGCCCTCCCTTCCTTTCGGAAGACCTGTTGAGCGTGCCATCCGTAAAGCTCAGCGTTCCCAAGCGCCAAATAAGCTCGAACGGAGCGTTGAGCGCTTCCATTTGGCTTGTGAGGAGAGGATTGTTCTTAAGACAGGACTCAATATCTGCAGAGCTTAGTTCAACGCCGTGATCTGCAGCATAGCCCTCAATACTCTCAACGAGTTCCTCATTGATTAGACCACCCTCATCCGAAGCACCACTGGAACGTCCGTATGAGACTTCGGCAGACTTATCGTTCACAAGCCAAAGAATTATCAGCAGGGCAATAGCGGCTTTCGGTTTGGGGAGCGAAGTCTTAGTAATTAGTCTCGGATCGAGTGGCGCTGAAAGTGTATAAGGAAATGGAACAGTCACGGGCGTTACCTATCTAATCATTCTTCATATCGTCCAATATACGTTCGGCGATTGCTTTGCCAAGCAACGGTGGAACGGCATTGCCGACCTGCTTCATCTGCGAAGATTTACTTCCATAGAAGTGGAAAGTATCAGGGAAGGATTGAATTCTGGCAGCTTCTCGAGTAGTGATAGCCCGATTGAGATACGGATGGGTGAACTCTCCGGAAGAGGGCGTATCGTAGCGCGTAGTTATCGTCTTGGCGATGCCGTCTTTTTTCATGCGGCACCAGGTGCCACTGTAGATTGATTTAGTATGGTGTTCCTCCGGCAGCATCTCCTTGCCGCACTCAGGCGCAATCATTTCGAGCCTTTCAAGCGTTACCCTGCTATGGCGTGTCGCGATATGATTGCACAGCTCGTTTGAGCCGGCTCGAAGCATACATTGATAACCGCTCTGTGGGGGATTCCTATATCCCTGCTCTTCAGACCCTTCACCAGATTCGAGGTAGCTTAAGTCGCTTATAGCGTCCCAGACAGTGGTGTGTGCTCCATTAGGTTTCGGGAGGGAAATAGGCTCTGTTGCCCCGAGTTTTCCCAGAATGCATGTACGGTGTCTATCCTGTGGCACGCCGAAATCCGCAGCGCACAGGACGCCACAGCTGACAGCATAGCCAATACCACTGAACAGCTCGATTATCTCGTCCTTGAAGTATCCTCCTTCTGTTGTAAGGAGATTCGGAACGTTTTCTATTACGAAGTACTTGGGCTTTACCCGCTTCACAACCTCGAAGTAATAACGAAAAAGAAAATTGCGCGGATCATTAATACTTTTCCGGCTGCCCTTCTGCGAAAACCCCTGACAAGGAGGTCCTCCAATAACGGCCGTGACCTTGCCTTCGTAAGGTCCGAAGGTATCGTCCACAGGTAGTTTAGTAATATCTTCCACAATCATCCTCGTGTCAGGACGGTTTCGCTTATACGCTTCGGCAATAGAGGGGTCAAACTCGTTTGCCAAGGCAACTTCGAAACCTGCCATCTCAAAACCAAGAGATAGACCCCCTACGCCTGCAAATAAATCGATTACAGTAGGTTTCATTTAACTGCTAACTCCCATGCGCTGCATAGCAATATCAAAGTAGTTTTCGTCGAGTTCTATTCCGATGAACTTTCGGCCGAGCCCCTTTGCAGATACGCCAGAACTACCACTTCCCATGAAGGGGTCGAGAACGACTTCGCCAGGGTTGGTGAGCGTTTTGACGAAGTAATCCATCAGCTCAACAGGCTTTTGGGTCGGATGCTTCCCGAACTCCTTCTCACTTTTTGGGGTGACTGGAGACTCAAAGAAATCATGCAGGGCCTTGCCATCATTGTTAAACGTTCCTGTTTTAGCATCATTGACGAAATAGACCCACGACTCAGTTGAATTAATGAAATGAAGGTTCATGTTGCGTGGCATGGGGTTTAGCTTATGCCAGGTTCCAGTGGTCTTGTAATAGAAGCCGTGTTTCTGTGCCAATCCAATAAGCGTTTCAAGCTTAATAACGGCCATAAAGACGATGAGCGCGCCACCCTTGCGAACAACACGGGCCGCTTCGCCAAAAAAGCTATCCATTGACTCGGCCCAGTCGTCAGCACCTAGGTTGTCCCAACCGGCAGCCCCAAAATAGTTTTCGCGCATTCGCCTAAGGTTCGTCGCCCGCTCCTGCATAAAAAGCCCAAGATTATAAGGAGGGTCGGTAAGAAGCAAATCGACGCTGCCGTCAGCAATACCCTCCATCGAGACCAAGCAATCACCATTGATTAGGCGAACACCGTCGCGATTAATCTCTGCCCTGAATTCGCGGTTGCCGTTGAGGGCCGAGACGGCGGATACATAGTCTTTATAAGAAGTCTTTTTTCGCGTGTGAGCAGCCGCGCCATCCCGCCATTCCTTAACTGCATCCCAGTCAAATCTCCACTGCCGGCCAATCTTTGCCGCGGGGAAATCACGGGTCTTGATCCAGTTGCGGATTGTCTCGGGGGTAACGTTAAAATAGGCAGCGACATCATCCATGCGCGCTAGTTTGTTTTGCATGCCAAGAACCGCTTCCTGTAAACAACCAAAAATAACACGAAATAACAGAAGATTAATTCTATTGAAGTGCGGCGGGCGCGCCAACCCTAGCGAAGCGAATAGTTCAGAAAAGTCATTTTCCGCCGACCACACACGCACAGCCAGCCACGACTAGGGATGGCAACGGAACGGACCACCCTCGACGCCGGCGGCAGCCGAGCCGCATCCTCATAACGATTTAGCCGTCAGTTGAATCGGGCGCTTGACCGAGGTGAGATAATGTCCACGACTATCAACGCAAACAGGGAGCACGCAATGGTAGACAACGAGATTGGACCCTCGACGGACGGCGAGCGAGAGGGACTCGTGGCAAAACAGCTCGCATCCACCAAAATCCACCTCGCGCTCACTCAGGAGCGGGCAGACGTCTCCGGCGCCATCACGCTCCCGCTCGAACGAATCCCCCAGCTCGGCATAGCGCTCGCCTCACTCCCCTCGACATTCCGCACTGTCACCAATACGGTGAGCGTGCCTATGCTGCTCCAACCAACCGACAAGTTTGGCAATCCGCTTGACCCGTCGATACTCCAATCGTTCAAGGACGGCAGCGGCCTCATGGGATCCTACCGCGATG
>URKT01000007.1 GCA_900548495.1 uncultured Collinsella sp.
AGCGGGTGGTTTAAAGCTGGCCGCTGCGCGGCCAGCAGACTAAAGTCTTGACCAAAAACAAAAGGGCGACCTTCCTTTCCGGCGCACTCCGCAGGACGAAAGAACCCCCGCCGCACGAAGTGCGCAGCGGGGGCTCTTTCATGTCCGAGGACGCGCCGGAAAGGAAGGTGCCCTCGGGCCGGACATATCCGTAAGACAGATTACGCGACGGTGTAAACCCAGTTGTGCTTATCCTCGACAGCACCAGACTGGATACCAGTCAGGGTCTCGCGGAGCTTCTTCATCACAGGCCCGATCTCGGTGTAGCCAGCCGGGAAGGTCACAGTCTCGTCGGCGCCGTAAACCTTGTTGTCGATCTCGCCAACCGGGGAGATGACGGCAGCGGTGCCGCACAGGCCGCACTCCACAAAGGTGCCGGCCTTGACCTCGGCCCATTCGACGGGGCGCTGATCGACGGTCATACCCAGGTCCCGAGCAACCTGAACGAGCGAACGACGGGTGATGGAAGGCAGGATGGAGTCGGTGTGCGACTGCGGAACGACGAGCGTACCGTCCTCCTTCACGAACAGGACGTTGGCGCCGCCGGTCTCCTCGACATAGGTGCGGGACTCGGAGTCGAGATACAGGTTCTCGGCATAGCCCTCGCGATGGGCCTCCATCGTGGGCTTGAGGGACATGGCGTAGTTCAGGCCGGCCTTGATATTGCCGGTGCCGTGCGGTGCGGCACGGTCGTACTCGGAAACGCGCAGCTTAACGGGCTTAAGGCCACCCTTAAAGTACGGACCGACCGGGGTCACGAGAATGCGGAACGTGTACTCAGGAGCGGGAGCCACGCCAATCACGTCACCGGAGCCGATCATAAACGGACGCACGTACAGGGTCGCACCGGAACCGAAGGGCGGAACCCAGGCGGCGTTGGCAGAAACGACCTGCTTGACGGCCTCAACGAACTTGTCCTTGGGAAACGGGGGCATCTCGAGGCGCTGGGCAGAGTTATACATACGCTCAGCGTTCATGTCGGGACGGAAGCAGACGATGCTGCCGTCCTCGGCGGTGTAGGCCTTCAGGCCCTCAAAGACCTCCTGGCAGTAATGGAAGATACCGCCGCACTCGGAGACATGCAGGGTGTGGTCGGTAGTCAGGCCGCCCTCGTCCCACTCGCCATCCTTCCAATGAGCCTCGTAGCTGTAATCGGTCTTCATGTAGCCAAAGCCGAGGCTACCCCAATCGATATCCTTCTTCTCGACAGTCATATGTCGCTCCTTACATACACAGTTGCATACTCGCGAACCCGCACGCAAGGACCGAGGCCGACCGCGTCGCAACGTCGCACGCCCGGAGCGTAGAGCCGGACGGGACACGCGAGCAGCATCAAAGCCGATGGCACGTCGATTCGCATGCACGAGATTGTACTCCCCGCACGCGTCTGATAAAACGCTTTTCTTTAACTAAGTAAAGTATTTTCATTTGACCGAAGCAAAAAGGCCCGCCACCGTAAGCGGTGACGGGCCTCAACTGTACGGTCTGCGCGCTGGCTCGAGCTAGGCGTTCTATTTACCCAGCTTGGCCTTAACCAGACCGACCACGGTCGGGATGATCGACACGGCAACGATGCCGATAATCAGCAGCTCAAAGTGCTCCTGCACAAAGGGAATGCCGCCAAAGAAGTAGCCCAGCAGCGTAAAGACCGTCGACCAGGTAATGCCGCCCAGCACGTTAAAGACGACAAAGTTGCGCCAGTGCATGCCGCCCATGCCAGCGATAAAGGGCACAAAGGTGCGGATAAACGGGAAGAAGCGACCCAGGAAGATGGCCAGGTGACCCCACTTGTCCAAGAAGTCCTCGGACTTTTTGATGCGCTCGGGCGTCATGGCCTTGACCTTGCCCGAAGCGATGATCTTGCGGCCAAAGAAGTGACCGATCATAAAGTTGCACTGATCGCCCAAAATGGCAGCGGCCCATGCGGTGGCCAGAAGCGCCACGATGTTAAAGCCGCCGTTGTGGGCAAAGAAACCCGAGGCGAACAGCAGCGAATCACCGGGAAGGAACGGGAAGAACACCACGCCCGTCTCGATAAAGATGATCAGGAACACGCAGCCGTAGGCCATAAGCGGGCCGGCGGCGATCCAGCTGGCGATCGCGGTGCGCGGGTCCTTAAGCAGCTCGGCAATAAAATTGATGAAACCCATGAAGTAAAACCTCTCAGTTGTGGGCGCGGATACGTCCAAGTTGACCAGTATACGGTTGCGGTGCCCCCTCGTGCGCAACCCCACAAAAGCATGACTCCATTACCAGCAAGTTTGCATAACTGACACTTGTAGCGCAAAGCCGCCAAGATTGTCCTTTTTAATCCCTAGCGAATCGCTATACTTTATTGAATCGCATTGCCATGGCGCTAAGGGAGGGCGGCCGGTGAGCTTTATCAATACCATTCGCGAGGACATCAAGACCGTCCAGGCGCAGGACCCCGCCGCGCAAAACGGTCTGGTCATCTTTCTTTCCTATCCTGGCCTGCACGCCAAGTGGAACCACGTGCCCGAGCACTGGCTGTGGGAGCATGGACATCGCTCGCTCGCCCGCGTGCTCTCGCAAATCACCCGCCACATCACCGGCGTCGAGATTCACCCCGCGGCACAGATCGGCAAGCATTTCTTTATCGACCACGCCATGGGCGTCGTCATCGGCGAGACCACCATTGTGGGCGACAACTGTGTGCTCTACCAGGGCGTCACGCTCGGCGGCACCGGCAACGAGACCGGCAAGCGTCACCCCACCCTGGGCAACAATGTCACGGTGGGCACGGGCGCCAAGGTGCTCGGCAACATCCGCATCGGCAACAACGTCAAGATCGGCGGCAACTCGGTCGTCGTTAAGGACGTCCCCGACAACTGCACCGTCGTGGGCGTGCCGGGACGCATCATCAAGCGCAACGGCTGCTGTGTGTTCGAGGAGAGTTTCGACGCCAAGCAGCATCGCGAGTACATGCCCGATGACGCCGCCGAGCAGTCCGCCCTCAACCGCCAGGGCATCACCGAGAATGCCCGCCGCGTCAAGGAACTCGAGCGAGAGGTGGCCGAGCTCAAGGCCCTCGTCGCCAAGCTCGTGGACGAACGCTAGGAACGCAAGCGGCACAAAACGACATCGGCATCAACGCAAAGGCGCGCCAGGGAATTCATCCCCGGCGCGCCTTATTTGTGATGTGGCAAAGAGACTGTCCCTTTGTCACATTATGCGAACTGGCTCAGATAGAGGTCGGCGTAGGCACCCTCGGCAGCCAGCAGCTCCTTATGCGTGCCCTGCTCGATAATGTTGCCGTGATCCATGACCAAGATCAGGTCGGCGTCCACGATCGTCGACAGGCGGTGCGCGATCACAAAGCTCGTGCGCCCGCGCATGAGCGCGTCCATGGCACGACCGATGGCAAGCTCGGTACGCGTATCCACGCTTGAGGTCGCCTCGTCCAGGATGAGAATCGCCGGGTTATTGAGCAGCACGCGTGCGATGGTCAGCAGCTGACGCTGGCCCTGGCTGATGCTTTCGGCATCGTTGGCCACGCGCGTGTCGTAGCCCTGCGGCATGGTGCGCACAAAGAAGTCGACCTGCGCGGCGCGCGCAGCCGCCACGATCTCCTCACGCGTCGCCTCGGGACAGCCGTAGGCGATGTTTTCGGCAATCGTGCCATCGAACAGCCAGGCGTCCTGCAGCACCATGCCAAACTGCTGCCGTAGCTCGCCGCGGTCCATGCGGCTCGTATCCACGCCGTCGAGCGTAATACGCCCGCCGTCAATCTCGTAGAAGCGCATGAGCAGGTTGATGAGCGTCGTCTTGCCCGCGCCCGTGGTTCCCACCACGGCAATCTTCTGGCCCGGCTCGGCGGTAAACGACACGTCGTGCATAAGCGGCTTGTCGGGCGAATAACCAAAGCGCACGTGCTCAAAGGAGACGCGACCCTCAACGCGACCCGGCAGCTTGGCGGCCTCGTCCGGCAGCGGATCGGCCTCCATCTCGGGCTCATCGAGCAGGTCGAACACGCGCTCCGCACTCGCCAACGCGCTCTGCAGCGAGTTGAAGGTAAACGACAGCTGCGTCATGGGTTCGGACGCCTCGTAGATAAACTGGAAGAACGCCTGGAACACGCCGACGGTCATGTGACCGGCAACCAGCATGCTGCAGCCCACCAGCGCGATCACGATCTGCGCCAAACGGCCGATAAAGCGCACCGCAGGGCCGACGGCATTGATCATAAAGTCGGCCTTGGCACTCACGCGTGCCAGCTCGCCCGAGGCCTGGTGCACCTCGGCAGAACTTTGGCGTTCGCGGTTAAACGCGCGGATCACCAGACGGCCCGAATAGCCTTCCTCGACCGCACTCGTAATCTTGGACACCCACTCCTGGCGCTCGCCCGTCACATCGTGTGTGCGGCGCGAGACGACCTTCGTCACCAGCAGCGACAGTGCCGTAAAGAACAGAAAGACGAGCGTAAGCTGCACGCTGAACACGAACATCACGCTCACAGCACCAACAACCGTGCCGATCGACACGAGCAGCTGCAGCAATCCGCGCTGCATGCTCTCGGACATCTTGTCCAGGTCGTTGGTCGCGCGGCTGACGACCTCGCCGGGACGATGCGCGTCAAAATAGGCGAGCGGCAGACGGTTGAGCTTTTGCGCGATGCGGTTGCGCAGGCGCAGATTGAGACGCTCAGCGACGCTCGACATCAAAAAGCTCTGGAGCGCATAGAACGAGGCAGCGGCAGTCCAGATCATAAAGTAGACGAAAATGGTCTTGCCGCAGTTCTCCCAGGTGATGTTGAAGGTGGTGTCGTTGGCAAACGCCACCTGAATGTGGCCCCACAGCTCATCGATCACGCGGGCGCTATATGCCGGCGCGGCGGTGTTAAAGATGACATAGAACACAATGCTCGCGAACACGATATAGAAGCGCCAATGGTCGCCGGCAGCCTCACTCCACAGGCGGCGCACCGTCGCCCAGGTATCCCGAGGCGTCTCGTCCTCGTCTTCGTCGTCCACGTCGCGCATACGCTCTGCCTCGGCGCGGGCGCGCTCGTCCTCGGCACGTTCGTTTTCCTCGTAGAGCGCTTGGCGGCGAGCCTCGCGCTTGGCGGCGTCATCCAGCTCGGTCGACGCGGCAGCCGTTTCCTCGACCAGTCCCGCGGCAGCGGCGTCATCAACGCCGCCCTGCTTCTTGAGCTCCCCGGTCATGCTACTCACCTCCCTTCATTTGCGATTCCGCGATGGCGCGGTACACCTCGCAGGTTTCCATAAGCTCGCCATGCGTGCCCAAGCCCACGACCTCGCCGTCCTTGAGCACAACGATCTGGTCGGCATGCAAAATAGTCGAGATGCGCTGCGCGATGATGAGCACCGCGGCGTCGCGCGTCTCGTCCTGCAGCGCATGGCGCAGGGCCGCATCGGTCTTAAAGTCCAGGGCCGAAAAACTATCGTCGAAGATATACAGGTCGGCGCGCTTCATGAGCGCGCGAGCAATGGCCAGGCGCTGGCGCTGGCCGCCCGAAAAGTTCGTACCGCCCTGGGCAACCGGGGTATCGAGCCCCTGCGGTTGGTCGAGTACAAAGGTGCTCTGGGCAACCTCAAGCGCGTGAAGCATGTCGCCCTCGGTCGCACCTTCGTTACCAAAGCGAAGGTTGCTCGCCACCGTGCCCGAGAACAGCCACGCCTTCTGCGGCACATAGGCAATGCGCCCGCGGATTTCATCTTGCGTAAGCTCGCGCAGGTCCACACCATTCAGGCGAATGGAGCCCTTCGTGGCATCGTGAAAACGCAACAAGAGCTTTGCCACCGTCGATTTGCCCGAGCCTGTCGAGCCAACGATTGCAGTCGTCTGACCGCGACGGCAGGCAAAGCTCAGGTCGCACAGGGTGTCCTCGTCGGCATCGTCAAAGCGAAACGACATGTGGTCGAACACGGCCACCGCATCGGCTTCGTCTTGGGGCTCGCGCGCCCCGTCATCCAGCGTGCGCTCGCCATCGACGATGCTCGGCTCAATCTCCAACACCTGCTGCGCACGGTTCAGGCACGCGGCAGCACGCGGAAGCGTCAGCACCACCATCTGGGCCATCATCACAAAGAACAGGATCAGAATTGCATACTCCAGCACCGCCGAGATACTCGCAATCTGCATGGCGTGGGCGCCTACGCGGTTGCCGCCCACCCACAGCACCGCCACCTCGGCGATGTTCATCAAAAAGAAGCTTGAGCTGTCGAGGCCCACAAACAGGTGGTTGACTTTGATGGCGTTGGCGGCGTATTCGCTAAACACCTCGTCCAGACGCCGTTCCTCGTGGCGCTCCTTGTTAAACGCACGGATGACGCGCACGCCCACAATATTCTCGCGCAGCACCACGTTCATGCGGTCGATAAAGCCCTGTAGGCGCATAAAAATCGGTGCCGCGTTGGCAACCGTAAAGACCGCCGCCACCAGCACAATCGCAACGACTACGCCCAGAAGCGTGCCCATGGCGGGATCGATAAACCAGGCGAAGATGATGCCCGCCACAGCCAAAAACGGCACGGGCAGCACCAACTGAATCGTCTGCAGGATAGCCTGCTGAATCACGTTGATGTCGTTGAGCGAGCGCGTGATCATCGATCCGGTGCCAAAGCGCTCAAAATCGCTGGCCGCGAGTTCGAGCGACTTGTCGTACACGGCATTGCGGATATCGCAAGCCACGTTGGCGGCCAGGCGCGCCGAAAGATAGCAGCCCAGCACCGTGCCGCCGCTAGCCATGCTGGTCGCGATAAACATGTATAGGCCGTTGCGTAAAATGTAGTCGATATCGCCCGTGGTAATACCGGTGTTGACCATGTTCGCCAGCATCGTGGGAACCAACAGCGTACCGACGTTATCCACCAGCAGCACCAGCAGCGTCACTGCGACAAGCCCTCGATAGGGCTTCAAAAACCTCATTAACAGTCGCACGACTCCCCCTCACCTTGATTCTCGGCTTGGCTCTCGGCAGCGATATGCTGCTTAAAGGCATCGCACTCATCGCCGAGCGCATGGGAAAATTTTCCGATTAGGCGCATGATTTCGCGCTGCTCACACGGCTCAAGCGCGCCAAAGGCTCGCTGTTCGGCCTTGAGTGCCGGCAACGCATAACGCTCGGCAAATCGCCTGCCCTCTTCGGTCAGGCTCACAACCTTGTTCTTACGACTGCCTTCGGCAAACTCCAACGTTGCGAAGCCCCGCGCCGTCAAGGTTTTAATTGCCGAGTTGATGGTCTGCTTGCTGTAGAACCATTCGCTTGTCAGACGGCTTACGGCAATACTGCCGCCCGTCGTGCTGGTGTCGACGAGCATCCAATAGGCGCAGTCCGAAAGGCCGCAGGCGCGCGAGAACTCCGAATAGATATGGTCAAGTCCATTGAGCAACCGATCGAAGTCGACCAGCGTAACCGCACTATTCATCTATCCCACTATTCAATTGTCCGATTTTTGACCAATTATGTGTCTCTAGATTAGTCCGAGTTTTGACTATCGTCAACAGGCTCTCCGCGAATGCGTGCATTTTTATGGCCTATCGGCAGAAAAAGACCGCCGGCGCGGGGGCGGCGCCAGCGGTCACGTGAAAATCGAGTTTTATTGCCTGTTAAGCGGCGACGGCCTCATAGACCGTAGCGCCCGAGAAGCTGTCATGCAGGCTCTTGCCGGCAATCCACGGCAGCTCGACAACCTCGCAGACCGTGTTGACCAGCTCGGAGCAGTCAGTAAAGTGGCCCTTGTCGTTGAGGGCCTCGCAATCCTGAACACGCCAATAGCCATCGGTGTGCGTGATGTAGTACTCGTGATCGTTGATCGACACGAAAGCGCGCGTCTTGGAACGCAGCAGCTTCAGAAATCCTTCGAAATCGGTCTCGACGACATCTCCAGCCTGGAACATGATGTTACCTCCTGGCCCGGCGCCACCACGGCGCATTGATAAACGTTGGTACTCCTTTAGTAAAACCTTTATCAGAGGTTATGCGTTCGTCATTTAGGCAAGTGGTAAAAAACCGCAGGGTAGACGGGATAAAACGTTTAACCATCCCATTTGTTTGTCACATTCTGAAGGTACTTTTATGCAAACCTACTTTCCCAATTGGAATCTATCCTTTTGGCCGGGCAATTGACCGTCTATCGTTTGAGCCCGACGGGTATGAACGGGGCATCTGCAACGCCACCGCAAGGAGACACCATGGAGACTATCGAAGCACTCATTCACCGTCGCAGCTGCCGCAACTACAGCGATCGTCCCGTCGAGGCCGAAAAGCTTGCACGTATTATCGAAGCCGGCCAATATGCACCGAGCGGCATGGGCCGCCAGCCGGTGACGTTTGTCGCCGTCACCGACCCCGCGACCGTCGAGCGTCTCTCGCAGCTCAACGCCCAGGTCATGGGCAGCAACAGCGACCCCTTCTATGGCGCCAAGACCGTTGTGGTGGTGCTGGTCGACCGCAGCGTGCCCACGCATCTGGAAGACGGCTCGCTCGCCATGGGCAACTTGCTCAACGCCGCCTATGCACTGGGTGTCGATTCGTGCTGGATTCACCGCGCGCATGAGGTCTTTGACTCACCCGAGGGCCTGGAGCTGCTGGCCAGCTGGGGCCTGCCCGCCGACGGCAGCCTGCGCGGTGTCGGTAACTGCATTCTTGGCTACGCCGAGGACACGCTACCCGAGGCAAAGCCGCGCCGCGACAACGTGGTGTACGTTAGGTAGCGCAGGAGTGTCCCAAACTGCCGGCAGAAAAGGAACGTCCCCTTCTGCCGGCAAGCTATGTTGATATTTGAGTTGTCGTCGTTTCGTTCGTCTGGGCCGTTTCGGCTTCGCTGCCTTGTTCGTCCTCGTCCTTTTGCGCATCGGCGATGGTGGAGGCCGCCGCAACGATACCGCGCTGGGGTGCGACGCCCGTCTGGGTCTGAGCGCCCTCGACAACTTCTGTACCTACATGCGCGAGCTCGGGCGATTTAAACATTGCGTCCAAGTTGGCGCCACCGCCGGCGTAGCCAAGCGCAGCGAGCGCGATGACGATCACTGCAACGGCGGCCACGATCGGCACGTAGCGATGCCAGCCGGCGGGATTGAGCCCGCTGCGGCGAGCCGCCCCGCGGCTGATGTAACCGAGCGTTCCATCGTGCTTGAGCTTTGAGCCCACCACGCGTTTCCGGCCCCATAGCGAGGACTCTGCCTGCATGGCCAAGCGGGCGCTTGCCGAAGGATAGCCGTATTTAGTGCGCTTGAACGAGCCGTCAAACCCCGAGGCGTGTTTACCCCACGTCATCGATGTTGTGCGTCGGTTGACCGGCGCGGCACTCCGCCTTCTGCGGCTCGGTTTTGAAGTCTCAGCCATATGCCCTCGCACGCCGTAACCGAATCGAAACAATAACGCTTTGGACTGTAGCACACGCGTCGCGCGCGGTCACGGGCGCCTCGCTCAACGGTCATCGTCCTTCAGCAAGCGCCACAGCGTTGTACGGCTTATGCCCAGCACCTCCGCCGCACGGGTTCGGTTGCCGTGGAGATGATCTACAACCAGATGCGCGATATCTCGCTCGGTATCGGCCAGCGGTCGCAGGATATACAGGTCACTTTCGAGCGTCGGGGCGCCAAAGGTTGCGGTCTTAATCACGTCCTCTTGGGCGAGCACTTCCTCCGCCGCAGCGCGGTCCACCGTGCCCGTCCCCACCAATATATACAGTCGTTCCGAGACCTCGCGGAGCTGCAGATAATTGCGCGGCCAGCGGTAAGCATCGAGCGTCTTCGTCGCCGCGGCAGACAGCGTGGGCGCTGCCGTCCCAAATGCATCAGCGAGATATTCCAAATAGCGCGCAACCTTCGTCGACGCGGCTCCCTGCTCGGCGATTGCCGGCGCCACGCTCACCGCACAGGCGAAGCGCTCGGTCACAAAGGCGGCTTGATCACTTTCGCTGCCGCCCGGCATGTCATTCGCCGTCAGCACCACATGGCAGCGCGTCGCCAACGCGGTGTCGGTCATCGTGGAGACCAGCTCGCGGAGGCGCTGGGGGCCAACCGCGTTCCAGCCCTCAATGCAAAGGGTCAGCCCCGTTTGGAACAACGGCGATTCGGAGCTTTTGAGCACATGGCGCCAACCGCGATCGGTGAGTTCATCGAGCGCGACGGAAACAAAGGGCTGATCGGCAAAAGGACCGTCCAGATAGAGGCGTTTGGCGATCTCGACCTGGCCCGCTCCCAGCTCGCCCTCGAGCATAAGGGGCACACCGCGCGCGTAGCTCTCGACGACCGGCGCAGCCACCGAGGCCGCCCCCTCAACGATGCCGTACGCGCTCGATTCGTAGCGGGCCTCAACCTCGTCGGCGTTGAGCCACTCGATGCCCCGCATGCGCCGCAGCGCCGCGCACCTCGCGGACCACGACGACCCAAAGGCCCCCGCCCTCTTTGTCGGTGGGGCGAACGGTCAGGCTCAGGCGCGCACCCTCACGCCCCATAACCAGACGCGCACCGCCTCCTATACGGTCGAGGCGCTCAGCTACAAAAGCCGCCACATCCCGCTCAAGCGCCGCGTCATTCATGGTCGAGATCGCGACGTCCCCACGCGCATCGATTGCCAATGCCGAGGCCCCGGCAGCAGCTAGGGCATCGGTCAAGATGTTCAGCTTGGCATCGCTATCCATGATTTGCCCCTGTCCGCGGCGACGTGCAACCGCCGACGGTCGCACGACCGAGTGTTTCAAAATTGAACGATATTGCTCACCAAACACTATAGGGCAGAAAGCGCCGTCCTGCGAGTATAGGTGTTGCCCCGCATCGCCATCCTGGCGGGGCGATAAGAGCTCTTCGGGACCTATAAACCTGCGGACAAGCCATACCCGCAAGAGCTCCTATCGCTCCACCGTAAGGATGCGCTCACCAGCACGCAGCACGCAAATAAGCTACTTCTCTACCAGATTCCCAGCACGTGCTGCATTCCCAAACTCATGCACGCAATGCCAATCCAGCAGCAAAAGCCCAGCGCGATGGGCTTGCCGCCCTTTTTGACCAGCTCGACGATATCGGTATTAAAGCCAATAGCCGCCATGGCCATCACAATAAAGAACTTCGACAGCTCCTTGATGGGCGCCGTGATGGATGCAGGAAGCTGAAGCACCGTGGTGATCACGCTCGCCAGCACAAAGAACAGCACAAACATGGGAAACGCACGTTTAAGCGAGAACGTGCTTTTGGCGTCACCGCCGGCCTTGCGAGTCAGATGCATCTGCCAGCATGCGAGGACCAACGTGATGGGAATAATGGCCAGCGTCCTGGTGAGCTTGACCACCGTGGCGCTCTCGAGCACATTGGCGCCGGGATGCATGCTGTCCCAGGCGCTCGCCGCAGCCGTTACGGACGAGGTATCGTTGATGGCGGTGCCGGCAAACAGGCCAAAGCCCTCGTTGGTCAGCCCGAGCATGCCGCCGAGCGTCGGAAACACGAGCGCCGCGATAACGTTAAACAGGAAGATGACCGAAATAGCCTGGGCAATCTCGCGATCGTCGGCATCGATGACGGGTGCGGTCGCAGCGATGGCAGAACCACCGCAAATCGACGAACCCACACCCACAAGCGTCGCGATCTTGCCCGGCACGTTCATGCCGCGGCAGAGCACAAAGGCGATGACAAGCGAGGTCGAGATTGTCGCCACGATAATCGGCAGCGACTGGGCGCCCTTGGACAGAATCTGGGAGAGGTTCATGCCAAAGCCAAGCAGGATAACCGCGTACTGCAAGACTTTTTTGGACGTATAGGTAACGCCGGCGGCGAGCTGTTCGCGACGATTCTTGGGAAAGACGAGCGCCAGGACCATACCAAAGAGGATGGCAAATACCGGACCGCCGACCACCTCAATTTGTTTGCCGAGCAACGTCGCGGGAATGGCGATGATTAGGCAGAACAAGACGCCTTTCCAGCGCTCGCGTACGATATTTGCCAGTTGCATATGGGATTCCTTCTTTCTATTTCACGTTTGCGACGGCTTATGATACGGCAACATTGAGCGCAGCCTTGCGCAAACACAGACTAAGATGCCGCAATAGTTCTCAGGCAACAGCCGAATTACCCACCGCGGAGAGCTGATTCGCGGCATAATTAACAACTGACATATGAGTTTGATAGAACAGTTGCGAGGCGCTATGGAAGAATCGATGCACGTCGGCGAGCAGGAAACGAGCCTACAGGACCAGTCCTACCACACCATTCGACGCAAAATCGTCTACCTGGACTACAAGCCGGGCGAAAAGCTGGGCGTCAAGCAACTTTGCGATGACCTGGATATGGGTCGCACGCCCGTGCGCGAGGCTTTGGTTCGCTTGGCGCAGGAAGGCCTGGTGCGCACCGTGCCCCAGAGTGGCACCTACGTCTCACCCATCAACCTCACCCTTGCCGAGAGTGCCTGTTACATCCGCGAGCATCTGGAAAAGCAGGTGATCGTGGAGTGCTGCGCGCGCGCCACATCGGCTGGCATCGAGCAGCTCGACCGCGCCATCGTGCTGCAGGAAAAGGCCATGGCCGAAGAGGATCGCATCGGCTTCTTTTTGAGCGACAACCTCATGCATCACATGATTTTTAGCATCGCATGTCGCAGCACCGTGTGGTCGTGGCTCGAAGAGACCAATGCCGACCTTGAGCGCTTCCGCTGGCTGCGCGCTGCCACGCAGGTTCTCGACAATCAGGACATCGTGAACGAGCACAAGCAGATTCGCCGCGCTATCGCCGGTCGCGACCCCATCGAAGCGAGCTTTTTGGTCAGCAAGCACCTGCACATGATGTTCCGCAACCAAACCGAGGTTCTGGACCAGTTCCCCGAGTACTTCGAGACCAGCAAGCTCCGCTAACCTGCCAAAAAGGGACAGGTTTATTTTGGCAGGTTTTATCTGGGCAAATGCAACAAGGCCCGGCTCCGCTGCAACGGAGCCGGGCCTTGGTCGCTAGGACGGCGGAACCAACTATTCCACGGTCACGCTCTTAGCGAGGTTTCGGGGCTGATCGACATCGCAGCCGCGCAGGATGGCGACCTCGCGGGCGAGCAGCTGCAGCGGGACGCTCGCCGTGATGGGGCTGAACACGTCGCGGACTGCTGGCACGCGGATGATGCAGTCGGCGATCTTGTTGATCTCCTCGTCGCCCTCGGTGGCAACGACGATGACCTTGGCGCCGCGCGCCTTGCACTCCATGAGGTTCGACACGGTCTTGTCGTAGGTGGCACTCTTGGTGGCCACAGCGATGACGGGGAAGCCCGGGTCAATCAGGGCGATGGGGCCGTGCTTCATCTCGCCGGCGGCATATGCCTCGGCGTGCAGGTAGCTGACCTCTTTGAGCTTGAGCGCGCCCTCGTAGGAAATAGCGGCACCCATGCCACGGCCCACGAATAGCGCCGACTGCGCATCCTTGCACAGCAGGGCGGCCTCATGAACGGCCTCGGTCTGGGTATCCAAAATCCACTGGATCTGCTCGGCCGTATCGGAAAGCTCGCGGAACAGCATGCGCGCCTGCTTGGTGGTCAAGCGGTACTTGACCTGCGCCAGCAGCAGGGCCAAAAGCGTAAGGCTCACAACCTGGCCGATAAAGCTCTTGGTCGAGGCGACCGCAATCTCCTTGTTGGCCTTGGTGTAGATGACGCCGTCGCTCTCACGCGCCACGGGGCTGCCCACCACGTTGGTGATGCCGAAGACCTTGGCACCCTTGATGCGCGCATCGCGAATGGCGGCAAGGGTATCGGCCGTCTCGCCCGACTGGGACACGGCAACGACAAGCGTCGTCGGCGTAATGATGGGATTGCGATAACGGAACTCGCTGGCTGCCTCAACCTCGGTGGGGATGCGAGCCCAGCCCTCAATGAGATTCTTAGCAATGAGGCCAGCGTGATAGCTGGTTCCGCAAGCGATCACGTAGACGCGGTCGATGTCGTTGAGCTCCTCGAGCGAAAGGCCCAGCTCGTCGATGTCAAGCTCGCCGGCCGGCGTCATACGACCGACCAGCGTGTCGCGCACGACGCGCGGCTGCTCGTGGATTTCCTTGAGCATAAAGTCGGGATAACCGCCCTTTTCTGCCATGTCCAGGTCCCAGTCGATGTGGGTGACCTTGGGCTCGATAACGTTGCCGGCCTCGTCGGTGTACTCAACGCCTGCGGGCGTGAGCTTGGCAAACTGACCGTCCTCGAGCACCACGACATCGCGGGTGGCGTCGATGAGCGCGATGACATCAGAAGCAACATAGGAGCCGGTTTCACCCACACCGACTACGATCGGGGAATCCTTGCGGGCCACGGCGATCACGCCGGGCTCGTCAGCGCACACGGCGGCCAGACCATAGGCACCGACCACGTGGGTGCAAGCCTCGCGCACGGAGGCCATCAGGTCGTGCGTCTCGGCATAAGCCTCTTCGATCAGATGCGCGAAGACCTCGGTATCGGTCTCGCTCTTAAAGTGGTGGCCGCGGTCCTCTAGCTCTTCGCGCAGCTCGGCGAAGTTCTCGATGATGCCGTTGTGAACGATGGCGATACGACCGTCGCAGCTGGTGTGGGGGTGAGCGTTAACGACCGAAGGCTTGCCGTGGGTGGCCCAACGGGTGTGGCCGATACCGCAGATAGCGTCGCTGTCAATGTTGGAAAGCTCGCTCTCCAAGCCCGCGACCTTGCCCACGCGGCGGATGACGTCGAGGTGCGCCGCGGCGCCCTCGCCCACCTCGAGCGCGACGCCCGAGGAGTCATAGCCGCGATACTCCATACGCTTGAGGCCTGTGACCAGGATGTTCTTTGCAATATCAGAGCCGGTGTAGCCGACAATTCCGCACATAGGATAAATCCCTTCGTCCGCTTGACTGCAAAACGTCCACGCACAAGGGGCGCTGAGACGCATAACGTTCGAGTATTGTACTCACGCAAGCACAAGCTGATATACCAGAAGTGGTATCTCAACTTAGATACCACCCGATGCACACACGTCCAGCCGGTCCAAACCACCGCAAAGGTACCTACCCCCTTCGTGGTGGTCGCGTTGGCAACAGCGTTTCCCCAGATAAAACCTGCCAAAATAAACCTGTCCCTTTTTGGTAGGTTTGGGATGCTACAATCTGGCTTGTACTTGAAACGCATCAAAGGGGCCGCTATGGCAAAGGTAAAAATCAGCGACGTCGCGCGCGAGGCCGGGGTTTCGTTGGGCACGGTTTCCAACGCGCTCAACCACCCCGAAAAGCTGCGCCCCGAGACCCTCAAGCTCATCAACGAGACCATCAATCGCCTTGGCTACCTGCCCAACCAAAGCGCCCGTCAGCTCGCGGGCGGCGCCACCAAGTCCTTTGGCCTGGTGCTCCCCCGTCTCGATCACGGCTTTTCGCTCCAAATCGCCAGCGGCGCCCACAACGAGGCCCGCAAGCACGGCTACGACCTGCTCATCGCCAACGCCGATAACGACGATATTCTCGAGGACCATTACCTGCGCTACTTTATGGGCACGCAGATGTCCGGCGTCATGGTTCAGCCCATGGCGTCCCCCGACTGGCATCCGGCCATGACTAAAATGCCCGTGCCGATCGTCCATCTGGACATCCACTGTTCCGAGCCCGGCTACTACGTAGCGGCCGACAACGAGGCCCAAGGTCGCATCATTGCCGAGCTCGCCATCGCCCGCGGCGCACACCATATTGTCGTCGTCGGCCGAGCAGCATTTATGCAGCTCACCCTACGCGTGCTTGGCATTCACAAGGCCCTCGCCCTGCACCCCGATATCAAGATCGAAGTCATCGACGCTGGCGAATGGAATACCGCTGCCGACGGCTACGGCATCGGTGCCCAAATCGCCGAGCGCCCCGCGAACGAACGCCCCGATTTTGTCGTCGGCCTGACCGACGTGTTGGCCTCGGGCGTTATCTCGGCGCTGGTCGACAAGGGCATCTCTGTCCCCGGGCAAGTACGCGTAGCAGGCTGCGATGGCAACCCGCTCGCTTGGAGTGGATCGGTCCCGCTCACTACGGTAGCGCCCCCGGGCTACGAGATTGGCCGCAAGGGCGTTCAATTGCTCATGGAGCAAATCGAGAACAAGGCCCCGGCAAAGACCAAGCACGTCCACATCGGCTCTGCCGCGCGCACCGTCACCGCGGTCACGGCCATCGAGGACATCAACCGCCAAGAACTCGTGCGGCCGTTCCTGCTGGAACGCGCCAGCACCCAGGCAAGCAGCCAGACCGACGCCACGGCCATCAACCTCGGTGCGTATCTATAGCACACACGCAAGTATGCTATGTCGCCGCTTAAGCAAAAGGGGTCCGACCATTGCCGGACCCCTTTTGCTTAAGCGCAAACGTGGGCAATTGCTCGTTTCAACACCGCAATTGTCTAGCGCACGGCCTTGACTGCCGCCGTAAGGTCGAACAACGTATCGAGCACGGCCTCGCAGCCATCCACCACGTCCTGCGGCAGCGGAACAATGTCAGGAACGGCAAAGACGTGGCAGCCGGCCGTAATGCCCGAGACGCAGCCGTTGCGCGAATCCTCGACCACGGCACATTCCTCGGGAGCAAAGCCCGCGCGCTCGCAGGCGAGCAAATACATCTCGGGGTCGGGCTTGCCGTGCACGACGTCCTCACCGCAGGTCACCGTTTCAAACTTGTCAAAGAGGCCGAATGCTTTAAGGTTGCGCTCGGCCGTAACGAGACGCGACGATGTCGCAAGGCCCACGTGATAGCCCGCAGCCAGCAGCTCGTCTATGCACTCGGCGGCGCCGGCCTTAAGCTCCAGTTCGGTCTTGACCATCTCATCGCGAATCTCCTTGTGGCGGGCATAGACCGCCTCGGTGGTTTCGTGGCTGCCGTAATGCTTATCAAGGATGTCCATAACATCGGGCAGGGTGCGACCGATAAACTGATGGATCAGCGCTTCATCAATCGCGACCCCCAGCTCGGCAGCGCCCGCCTTCCATGCCTTAATGCCCAAACGCTCGGTATCGACCAGCGTTCCGTCCATGTCAAAAATTACAGCCTTGATCATATCGGCCCCCTCACCGGATTGCATTACTGACACTCTACCGCACTTTACAAACTTGTATATAACGTATATAGCATATTGTGCCTTCGTTACATAGATAGAAGTCTTATGACAAGCAGCCCGATAGGATTATAGTTTTCGACCGAGCACATATTGGTAAGGAACGTTTCATGCTTTCAAACACCACCGCACCTGCAGAGGAGCTACAGGACAAACTCGCAGCGCTCGAACAGCTGCTTTTGGCATATGGACGCGTCGCCATCGGCTTTTCCGGCGGCGTCGACAGCAGCTTTTTAGCCGCGGTCTGCGCCCGCATCATGCCTGCCAGCACGCTTCTCGTTCACCTCACCACGCCGCTCATCGGCACGCCTGAACAGGCTTCGTTTGAGCGCTCCGTTGACGAGCAAGCCAATGAGGAGCCGCATTTTAAGCTCCCTGTGCTCAATCTTTCGATCGATCAGTTGCAGCTCCCCCAAGTAGCCTGCAACGATGCCAATCGCTGCTACCACTGCAAGCACGCCGGCTTTACCGCTATCGTCAACCACGCCAAGTCGCTCGGCTTTCCCACCGTCATCGATGGCAGCAATGCAAGCGATCGCGGTGACTACCGCCCTGGCATGCGCGCGGCAGAAGAGCTCGGCGTACGCTCCCCTCTTATGGAGGTCGGCTTTACCAAGGACGAAGAGCGCGAGCTGCTGCGCGCATGGGGCTATCCCGTTTGGAACCTGCCGGCGGGAGCATGTCTTGCCACCCGCGTCCCCACGGGCGAGGAGCTTACGCGCGAGAAGGTCGATTTAATCCGCGCCTGCGAGGATTACCTGCACGATCTTGATCTGGCACAGGTACGCGCGCGCTTGGTCGGCGGCTGCATGCATATCGAGGCCGCACCCGCAGATGTCGCCAAGATTGCCACCCTCGGCGGTGCCGCCGTCGACGACAAGGGCAAGACCCCGCTGCCCGCCGTTATCGAGTCCGCGCTGCGCGAGCTGGGCTGCGACCATATCTCCCCCGAGGTCACCCCCTACATCCACGGCAACATGAATCTTTAGGTTACGCCGTTTTACAAACGGCGTACCTGCTCGGCGCTGCGCGGGCTCCGGGCACGGCAATCTGACGTTCAACTTCACGGGCGCGACCAAAAGGTCAGCGCCCGCTTGTTTCACGTCACCTTACCGCACCCGGAGCCTGCTCGCTCGCATATGCTCAACCTGCACTGCGTTAACTGACCTACCAAAAAGGGATAGGTTTGTTCTAGCAAGTTTTATCTGGGAAAACGCCGAATAGCTTTATATACACAACCGTCGCAGCTCCATATGAGGTAAATGAATCAGTAGCGTTTGTCCCAAATCTTAAGTATTTGTTCGACAGAACGGCCCCTGCCGGCTCCTGCTAGACTGATAGATTCCCAACCGTCCATCCAGGAGCCTCAATGTCGCGCAAGTCCGCCTACAAGCAAGTACTTTCCATCGGCACCGCCGTGGTGCTGGGGTTTGCGCTGTTCACAGGGTCGCTCGACGGGGCGCCCAAGCTGTTGTCGCCGCAAAGCGATGAGCAGGCAGCGGCTCTGGCCGAAAAACAAAGCGAGAGTCCCAGCCGCACCGACGACGAGGCAGACCTGGTTGCCCGGCTCGAATCGGGAACAGCGAGCTCCTCGGACTCCCAAAATAGCCAAGACTCTGGCGATGGCTCTGAATCCGCCGCAACCGACACCGGCGACGCCGCCTCCGCGGATAGCGCCGCCACTCCCATCGACGAAGTCGAAAACCCTGACCTCAACCGCGCCCGCGGTGTTTATCTCAGCAGCATTCCCGACTACGCCGGCAACCCCTACGTTGCCCTTCGCGCCGACAGCACGCACCCGTTGGGCATGCCGTCGTTCACGCTCGACGAGTATGAGCGTGCCACCGAAGAGGGCTGCTTTAAGAAATTCTCCAAGCTCGACAGCCTGGGCCGCACTCGCAAGGCGCTCGCCTGCGTAGGCCCCGAGTCGCTCGGACAGGGAAAGCGCGGCGATATCTCGCGTATCCATCCTGCCGGTTGGCACCAGCAGCGCTACGACTTTATTCCAGGCCAGAGCCTCTACAACCGCTGCCACCTCATCGCCTGGTCGCTCTGCGGCGAAAACGCCAACCGCAAAAATCTCCTCACCGGCACGCGCTATCTCAACGAGACGGGCATGCTACCGTTTGAAGAGCAGATTCTCAACTATATTCGCGATACGGGCAACCATGTGCTCTACCGCGTCACGCCCATGTATAACGAAGAGGAACTTGTCTGCCGTGGCGTGCGCCTTGAGGCGCAATCGGTCGAGGACCACGGCAAGACCCTCTGCTTCCACGTGTACTGTTACAACCTGCAGCCGCACGTGCAGATCGACTACGCCACCGGCCGCAACCAGGCATCCGGAGACTAGTGCCGACCGCGCCTCCCGTAGCCCAAAAAATGATCCGTTTTCCTCCGTCGCATACGGATCAAATAAGGCCGCCCCGGTTACCCAGGGCGGCCTTTTCGTCAGCGCCCACATTGCAGGCAAAGCCACACGCTACTTGGCACGGCCCTCCTCATAGCGCTCGACCAGCTTGGCTTGAACGTCATAAGGCACCTGCTCATAGCCTGCGGGCTTCATGGTAAAGTCGCCTGTGCCGCGCGTGATAGAGCGCAGGCGCGTCGAATAATCCGTCAGCTCGGCCAGCGGCGCCTGGGCAATAACAACGGTATCGCCGCGTTCATCGGTCTCCATGCCCGTCACGCGACCACGTGAGGCCGAGATGTCGCCCATCACGGCGCCGGCGTAGCTCTCGGGGATAGTCACCGTGATTTCCTCGATGGGCTCCAGCACCACCGGGTCGGCATCGGCGCATGCCTTGCGCAGGCCGATGCGAGCCGCCGCGCGAAACGCCATCTCGTTGGAGTCGACGCTGTGATACGAGCCGTCGTACACCGCGACGCGAATGCCCGTAAGCGGGTAGCCGGCAATGATGCCGTCCTTCATGGTCTCCTGGACGCCCTTGTCCACGGCGGGGATCAGCGAGCGCGGAATGCGGCCGCCCACGACCTCGTCAACAAACTCATAGCCGTCGCTCGTGCCGTCGGGCCCAATGAGCGGCTCCACGCGCAGCCAGCAGTCGCCGTACTGACCGGCGCCGCCGGTCTGCTTCTTGTGGCGACCCTGGGCGCTTGCCGTGCGGCGGATGGTTTCGCGATACGGAATGCGGATCGGCACGCTTTTGGCCACGACCTTGGTGCGATCCTCCAAACGGTTGAGCAGCACCGAAACCTGCGCCTCGCCCACGGCGGAGATGATAGTCTGGCCCGTCTCCTCGTCACGGTCGATGCTCATGGTCGGATCGGCCTTGCAGGCTTTCTCGATAAACGTGTAGAGCTTCTCCTCGTCGCCGCGGTTCTCGGCCTCGATGGCAATGCGGTACTGCGAGTTGGGGAACTTAAACGCCGCAGCCTCGACCTTGCCGGTAATCGAGAGCGTATCGCCCGTCTCGGCAGCCAGCTTAGGTGCCACGATGATGTCGCCGGCATAGGCGTGACCGACCTCGGTCATGTCGCGGCCGCACATCACATACAGGTGAGCCAGACGGTCGCTCTTGCGCGTGCGGGCGTTAATCAGCTCAAGGCCCGGCTCAAGCGTACCCGTCAGCACCTTGATAAAGCTGATGCGACCCTGCTGCGGGTCGGCCAGCGTCTTAAACACAAATGCCACCGGACGGTCATCGTCACTCGAAATCTTGAGTGAGTCGCCGTCGATGAGCGGCATCTCGCCGTAGTCAGTCGGCGCCGGGAAGTACGTGGCAATGTCGTCCATCAGCGAGTTGACGCCCTGCTCCTTAATGCAATCGCCCGCAAAGACCGGCACAAAGATGCGCTCGGCGATCGCTTTCGACAGCAGGCCTTCGAGCTCCTCCTGCGTCAGCGTCTCCTCGCCTTCCAAGTACTTCATCATCAGCTCGTCGTCAGCCTCGGCCACCAGCTCGCACAGATGGTCGTGGGCCTCCTCGGCCTGGGCACGATACTCCTCGGGAATCTCCGACTCAACGGCTTCGGTGCCGTTGCAATGGCGCGCCTTCATGCGCACCAGGTCGATGATGCCGTCAAAGTCCTCGCCCTCGCCCCAGGGAAGGGTCACGGCACCCAGGCGCGTGCCAAAGCGCTCTTGCAGCAGGTCCATCGTGGTCGCAAAGCTGGCCTCGGAGCGCGACAGGCGGTTTACGAACACCGCACGCGCCAGGCGCAGGTCCTCGGCGGCATACCAGAGCTTAACCGTCGTAGGCTGCGGGCCGGCCTCGGCGTCGACCACAAACAGAGCCGTCTCGCAGACGCTCATCGCGGCAAAGGCGTCGCCGATAAAATCGGGGTAGCACGGGGCATCAAGCACATTGATGCGCGCGCCCTTCCAGTCGATCGGCGCGATGGTCGTCGAGATGGAAAATGCACGCTTAACCTCTTCAGGGTCATAGTCGAGCGTGGGCTTGGTGCCGTCGTGGCCGCCCAGGCGGGCGGTCTTGCCGGAAAGGTGGAGCATGGCCTCGGCGAGTGAAGTCTTGCCCACCCCGCCTTGGCCTACGAGCACCACGTTCCTTACATTGCCGGTCTTGGGAGCACCCATGATGACCTCCTTGCAGGGCCGCGCGCAATGCGCGACGCCAACGGGGAGAGTTCGCGGTCGGTGCCATCCCGGGAGCAGCATGGTCGGCAACCGAGCCGACTCACCCTCCAAATGTCCTATGCCACCACCCTACCCTCACGGGCGGCCGTCCATGCATACCTTTCGGCGCACGTATAAATACAGGCGGCGAGAGGAAGAGACAAGCTTGTGAGGCGATTATTGAACCCCGTCGATGCAAACAAAAAGCCGCCACAGACCGTAAGACCTGCGACGGCTTCGCCTCAATTAATAGTTGAGTAAATACCTGAGCCTATCCCTCGATACGGCTCAAGAACTCACGGGTGCGCTGCTCACGCGGATGGTCGATGACCTGCTCGGCAGGACCCTCCTCGACAATGCGGCCGCCATCCATAAAGACCACGCGGTCGGCAACATCGCGCGCAAACTGCATCGCGTGGGTCACGATCACCATCGTCATATTCTGCGCGGCAAGGTCTTTAATGACATGCAGCACCTCGGCCGTCAGCTCGGGATCGAGTGCCGAGGTTGGCTCGTCAAAGAATAAGATTTCCGGATCGAGCGCCAGGGCGCGGGCAATACTCACGCGCTGTTGCTGACCGCCCGAAAGCTCACACGGAACCTTGTTCTCGTTGCCCGTAAGCCCCATCTGCGCGATCAACTCGCGCGCACGAGCTTCCGCCTGCTCGCGCGGGCGCTTAAGCACGCGGATCGGCGCGTCGATGATGTTTTTCATCACGGTATAGTGCGGGAACAGGTTGTAATTTTGGAACACCAAGCCGAATCGCGAGCGTGCCCGCTTGGGCACATCGCCCTTCGCATAGACCGCGCCCGAACCCGCATCCGTCGCAACGGCAAGGTCACCAAACGAGAGCGAGCCTCCGTCGAGTGTCTCGAGCAGCGTGGCACACCGCAGCAGCGTGGACTTGCCGCCACCCGAAGGCCCGATAATCGCCACGACCTCGCCACGCTTGACCTCGAGCGAAATATCCTTGAGCACCTCATTGCCGCCAAACGCCTTGCGCGCGCTTTCGATTTTCATCACTGAGTTAGTCATGATAATAGTCCAGCTTCTTTTCGGCGGCGCCCAGCAGCATCTCGACCACAAAGTTAAAAATCCAGTAGATCAGCGCCGCGATCGCAAACGGCACCATGCTCACCTGCGAGGCGACCAGCGCCTTGGCCGTCGAGAACATCTCACCCACGCCAATGGCAAACGCCAGCGACGTGTCCTTGACCAGCGTGATGATCTCGTTGCCCATCGCCGGCAGAATACGCTTGGCGACCTGCGGCATCACGATATACAGAAACGTCTGCACGCGCGAGTAGCCCAGCACCTCGGCTGCCTCGTATTGACCACGCGGAATGGACTGCAGGCCCGAGCGATAGATCTCGGCAAAGTAACCGGCGTAGTTGATGATGAACGCCACGACGCACGCCGTCCACTTGGAATCGGGCGTGAGCGAAATGCCAAACACGTAGTACGGGACAAAGTAGATGGCAAACATCTGCAGCATGAGCGGCGTACCGCGCATGACCGAAATGTAGATGCGCGCAATCCAGCGAAGCGGCACGATTTTGCTCATGCGCATAAACGCCACGGGGATTCCCAGCGGAATCGACCCGAGCAGCGTCAGTACAAACAGCTGCAAACTGACCAAGAATCCCTGGCCAAGCATCTGCATCATGACCTGAATAGACAACCTAAGCTCTCTTTCACAGCAACAGAACAGCGAACCCAATGTCAAAGCGGGTTTTCCAGGTGCCCGAGTTTGCCGTGAAAGAGGAGCGCCGCGTACTAAATGTACGCAAGCGACGGTTTGAACGGCAAAATCGAGTGCCTGGGAAAGCCGCTATTTCAGGACCCAGTTGTCGAAGGAAAGACCGTAATCTGCATACTTGTCGCACAGGTCCTGAACCGTGCCGTCCTCATAGAGTGCCTTGAGCGACTCGGTCACGGCGTCGGCCGACTTGGTGTCGCCCTTCTTAAAGCCGACGGCGTAGTGCTCGCTGGACAGCGGCTCATCAAGCTGCGTATAAGCATCGGGCTTGGCGGCAAGCTGATACTGGGCAATCGAAAGGTCGCAAGCCACGGCATCGACCGCGCCGCTCTCGAGCTGCATAAACGCCGTGTTGTACTCACCGATGGTGTCGAGCGTGGCAAACGTCGCCGCCAGATCCTTCTGGTCACCCTCAAGCACATCCTGCGCAGCGGAATCGGTCTGGGTAATCACGGTCTTGCCGGCAAGATCGTCCCAGCTCTTGATGCCTGCATCCTTCTTTACCACCAGCACCTGCTCGTTGAGCATGTACGGCTCGGAGAACGTGTAGTCGTCCTCGCGGCCCTCCATGGTAAAGCCGTTCCAGATGCAGTTGATGGCGCCGGAGTTGAGCAGCGTGTCCTTGGCATCCCAATCGATGGCCTCGTAATCGACTTCCCAGCCCTGCTTATCGGCAACGGCCTTGGCAAGGTCGAGGTCAAAGCCCGTGTACTCACCGTCATCGCCCACAAAGCCGTACGGAGGATAGGACTTATCAAAGCCCACCACGAGCTTCTTGGACTCCGCAGCGCCCTTCACATCCTTGGCTGCGGCAAAACCGGCAGCAGAGCCCTTATCGGCACCGCCGCCACAACCAACCAGGCCAAGGCCTAGAACCGTGGCGAGCGAGCCGGCTAGACCAACAAACTGACGACGAGACATATCGGTGTTCATGGTATTCCCCCTTGATGGCACTTTAGTTAAGTAAAGTGAGTCGTGTAACGTCCAGAATCATACACTCTACCTTGATAAAGTACAAGGGAGAGGTTGCCCGGCGTGGGCGGGGAGCGGCGCGTAATTAAGTTTCCTGCTCTACAGTCCTGCGCAAGACGGAAAGCACGCATGGAGCACTAGGTTGGAGCACCCGGCTGAGTGGCGCCCGGCGCGGAGTTTAATTTGCTGCTCTACAGTCCTGCTCACGACGGAGGCCACATTAAGTGGCCTCCTGTTCGTGCGGAACTCGCGACAAATTAAACTCCGCGCCGGGCGCCACTCAGCCGGGAGACAACGTGCTCGAAACCTTAAATAGCCTCCTCTCCAAACGGGCACGTTGAATGCACGGTACAATTGCTTCGGACTTTTCTTTTATTTAATAGTGGGGTTAATTCATGGCAGAATCTCGTGCGGAGCGTAAGGCTCGTCGTGCTTTGATCGAGGCGGCTGAGGGGTCAGAGGAGAAAAAATCTTCTAAGAAATCCAAGTCGTCTCAGGACGCGAAGGGTAAGTCGGCCAAGGGCAAGGCTAAGGCCAAGCGTCCCGGCTCTCGTCGGAACGAGGATAAGGCATCTCAGACTCGTTCCAAGCGCTCGCATAAAGATCAGGTTTCGTCTGCGCGTAAAGCTGTGGACCCCAAGTCTCCTTGTTCGATCATGAAAGCTTGCGGTGGGTGCACGGCGCTCAATCGTCCTTATAAAAAGCAGTTGGCGGCTAAGCAGGCTGCTATGGAGGAGCTGTTTGCCGAGCTTTGTGAGCGCGAGAGCATTGCTGTCGATCCTATTCGCGGTATGGGCGTCACCCTTGGCGACCCGGGTAAATATCCTGCGCCGCGTGGCTTTCGTCATAAGGCTGCCACTCCCTTTGCTCCCGGTAAGGAGGGCGCTGTCCGTTGCGGTTTCTTTGAGCGCGGCACGCACAAGATCGTTGCCGTACCCGAATGCCCCGTCGAGGCACCGGGCGCCCGTCAGATTCTCAACGGCATCGCACGCGAAGCTGAGCGGCTGCATATTCCCGCCTTTAATGAGGACAAGCATCTTGGTTTGCTTCGCTATGCCGTCGTCCGCTGCGGTTGGCGTACCGACCAGGTCATGGTCACGCTCGTGACCGCTCAGCGCGACTTGCCGCATGCGCAGGAGTTCTTTGAGGCTGTCGCCGCACTCAATCCGCACATCGTCACCGTCGCCCAAAACATCAACGGACGTCCCGGCAACGCCATCCTCGGCGAGGAAACCCGCATTGTATATGGCGCCGAGTGCATGCGCGACCAGCTGCTCGGCTGCGAGTTCGATATCTCCCCCACCGCGTTCTACCAGACCAACCCGCAGCAGACCGAGCTGCTCTATCAGCTCGCGATTGACGGCATGGACCTGCAGCAGGGCGACGTACTCATGGATGCCTATTGCGGTAGTGGAACTATCGGCCTGTGCGCAGCCAAAGCCGCCCAGGACAAGGGCGTCGGTATTATGCTGCTTGGCGTGGAGCGCAACCACGCCGGCATTGCCGACGCACGTCGTAATGCCGAGCTCAACGGCCTCACCCGCAGCGCTTGGTTTATGGCCGACGATGCCACCGACTACATCCTAGATGCCGCCGACAACAACGAGCGGGTCGATGTCCTTTCCATCGATCCGCCGCGCGCCGGCTCCACGCCCGAGTTCCTCGAAGCTGCCTGCGCGCTTAAGCCGCGCCGCATCACCTATATCAGCTGCAACCCCGTGACTCAAGAGCGCGACCTGCATCAGCTCCTCGACGAAGGCTATCGCCTGCTCAAGATCACGCCCGTCGACATGTTCCCTCACACAGACCACACCGAAACCGTAGCGGTCCTCGAACGCCGCTAACCAACCTCAGTAGATTTTTGGGACAAGAAAGGGGGCGACCCGCCCGGGCCGCCCCCTTCGCTTGGTTTATAAACTCCGCTACATCCCATTGCGCAGATCGCACACGCCGGCTGCCGCCATCTCGCGCAGCAGCGTCTCGCGGTCGCGCGTCACGATCAAATCCAGCGGGAAGTGAATCTCGTCGAGCATCTTGCGCGCGTGATCGAGCTTGCCAATGGCCATGCCAATGTGGGCATCGGTCGACACGCCAATGCCCACGCCCAGCTCGGCGCAGCGCTCGGCAATCTTGCGGCATACGGCCCAATGCTCAGTGTCCACACCGTGTTCAAGACTATGGTTGTTGATCTCGATAATCTTGTGCTTGGCCTTAGCTGCCAACAGCACCTCGTCGATATCGAACGGCACACCCGAACGCCCCGTGTGACCCAGCATGAACACCTTGGGGTGCTCCAGGGCATTGATATACATCTCGGTCGTCTGGGCCAGCGTCGCGCCCTCAGCAATCTGCGGATTATGCACGCTTGCAACCAAATAATCCAAATTACGCGTAACCAAATCGAACAGCGAATGCTGACGGCTGTACGAATCGCCGGCAATATCGAGCGTGACAGGAGTGTCCTCGCCAAACAGGCTTCCGTCCAGCGAAACGATATCGGCCTCGGCACCACGCAGCACCAGCACGCCGCTCCAAATGCGCGGCCAGATATCCTGGTTGATAAAGAACTGGTAACTGCGCAGGTCATTGGGGCAAGCCGTAACCATAGAGCTCAAATGGTCGGCAGATCCGAGCACCTGCAGACCACGCTCTGCCGCCCAGTACACATTCTCCTCAATGGTCGAATATGCATGCGCAGAGAACATCGTATGGGTATGAATGTCACAAGAAAGCAGGTAGGGCATCAGGTCTCCTTATCTGGCACGGCCGTCGCTTATATTCATTGTACGCATAGCCTTCGATAGTCGTAAAACCACTCCATCCCAAAGACACAACGTCCATGACAACGGGGTCCGGCTTAACACCAAACCCCGTTTCACGTAAAACATTGTAGGCAGAGCGCTTTACTTTTAACGATACTCGTCCGCCAACTGTTTCCAAGCGGGTAGCGAATTGACAATCGTTTCGTAGCTCACGCAATAGCCCAGGCGGAACCAACCCGGCATACCAAAGCTGTCCGAGGGAACCGCAAGCAACTCATACTTCTTTGCGCGCTCGCAAAACGCATTCGCATCGGGCTCGAGTGCCTTCACCCACAGGTAGAAAGCACCGTCCGGCTCAACATAGGTGTAGCCATACTCCGCTAGTGCGTCGGTAAGCGCGGTGCGGTTGCGTGCATAGGCCTCAACGTCACTCGGCTCATCGATGCAGTCGATAATTACGCGCTGGAAGAGTGCCGGTGCGCATACAAAACCCAGCGTACGGGCAGCACCCGCAACAGCCGGCATCAGACGGGCGGCCTGCGGATTGGTGTTGGGAACCAAGATCCACCCCACGCGCTCACCCGGCAGCGACAGCGACTTGGAATACGAGTAGCACACGATGGTGTGCTCGTAAATCGAGGGCACCCAAGGCACCTCGGCACCGTACACGATTTCGCGGTACGGCTCATCCGAGATGAGCATAATCGGATTCTCGGGATCGCGCTGAGCGTTGGCCTCGCGCAGAACGTTGGCCAGTCGCGTCAGCGTGTCGCATGTATATACGGCACCGGTCGGATTGTTGGGAGAGTCGATGATGACGGCCGCCGTCTTATCGCTGATCGCCTTGAGCACGTTGTCCACGCTCAGCTGGAACGTATCTTCATCGGCGAGCGCCTCAACACACGTACAGCCGGCCTTCTCAATCCAAACGCGATACTCCGGAAAGTACGGGGCGATAACGATGACCTCGTCACCCGGATTGGTAACGGCGTTGAGCGTGCAGGTGAGCGAGGCCGCCGCACCCACGGTCATAAAGACGTCTTTGCCCTCATAGCTCGTGCCAAAGCGGCGGTTGAGCGACTCGGCCACGGCGGCACGACACTGCGGCAAGCCCGGTGCGGGCGTATAGCCATGCAGCTGGTCGCTCGGCAGCTCCAAAGCCTTCTTAATGGACTCCGCCACGGCAGCAGGCGCCGGAACACTCGGGTTGCCCAGCGAGAAATCGAACACGTTTTCCGCACCGATCTGTGCCTTGCGCTCAAGACCGTAGCTAAAGATCTCACGGATGATGGAGCTTTCCGCGCCGCGAGCATACATAGTTTCGTTGATCATCTGTTCCCCTTTCGCATAGGCGCTATTGTACGCTTTAGCCGAGCAAAGTGCCGCAGCAATGTTAATTGGGGACAGACTTAAATGCGTGAAAACGCTCATTTAAGTCTGTCCCCAATCAACAGACGGCCCCATATCGCTCAAAAGAAAAAGCCTCCACAAGTTTCCCCGCGGAGGCTTTTGTTACAAGGACTATTTGTCGGCGTCGGTGTCGGCACCGGCATTGACGGCATGGTCATCGTCAGCACCATCGGATGCGGCTTCGGCATCCTCCTGCATGGCCGCCTGCGCAAAGGCCGCGGCATCAGCCGCCAGCTCCTCCTCGCTCATACGAGGCGCGCGCTTCTTGGTCGGCATGCCGGCCGCCTTGGCATTGCGCTCCTCCTTGGCCGCCAGGATATCGTCCTCGCGCTCAAGGTAGGCCTCCCACTCGTTGTCGAGCAGGGCGTTCACGGCGTCGCCTTCGACGGTCTCGCGCTCAAGCAGCACCTTCGCCATCAGATCGAGCTGATCGCGACGGGCGTCCAGGATCTCGACCGCACGACGATGGGCCTCACGCATAATGCGCTGAACCTCGATATCGATGCGGCGCGCCGTCTCCTCGGAGTAATCCTGGTGATCGGCGTAATCGCGACCAAGGAACACCTGATGTTGCGCCTCGCCAAACACTTGCGTGCCCAGCTCCTCGCTCATGCCCAGGCGCGTGACCATCTCGCGCGCCATCTTGGTCGCGCGCTCCAGGTCGTTGCTCGCGCCCGACGTGATGTCGTCGCACATGAGTTCCTCGGCAACGCGACCGCCCAAGAACACGGCGAGCTCGTCGAGCATCTCATTCTTGGTCTTGAGGAAGTGGTCCTCCTGCGGAAGCTGCAGCGTGTAGCCCAGCGCCTGGCCGCGGCTGACGATCGAGATCTTGTGAACCGGATCGGAATGCTCCAGGATGTGACCCACCAGGGCGTGACCGCTCTCGTGGTAGGCGATCGTGGTGCGCTCGGCCTCGGTCATCACGCGACCCTTGCGCTGCGGACCGGCAATCACGCGTTCCATCGATTCCTCGACCTCGTCCATCGAGATCACGGAACGATGACGGCGGGCGGCCAGCAGCGCAGACTCGTTGAGCAGGTTCGCCAAATCGGCACCAGTAAAGCCAACGGTCATCTGGGCGAGCTTCTCAAACTTAACGTCCTCGTCCATCGGCTTGTTCTCGGCATGCACGCGCAAGATCTGCTCGCGGCCCTTCACATCCGGACGGTCGACCGTAACCTGACGGTCAAAACGGCCGGGACGCAGCAATGCCGGATCCAGGATGTCAGGACGGTTGGTCGCAGCGATCAGGATGACCGACTCGCTTTCCTCAAAGCCGTCCATCTCGACCAGCAGCTGGTTGAGCGTCTGCTCGCGCTCGTCGTGACCGCCGCCCAAGCCAGCTCCGCGCTGACGTCCCACGGCATCGATCTCATCGATGAAGATGATCGACGGGGCCTGGGACTTGGCCTCCTTAAAGAGGTCACGCACACGGCTGGCGCCGACACCTACGAACATCTCGACAAAGTCGGAACCCGAGATGCTAAAGAACGGCACGCCCGCCTCGCCGGCAACGGCCTTGGCCAGCAGCGTTTTACCGGTGCCCGGAGGGCCAACCAGCAACACGCCACGTGGGATCTTGGCGCCCAGCTTGCGATAGCGATCCGGATCGCTCAAAAAGTCACGGATCTCCTCGAGCTCCTCGACTGCCTCGTCCACTCCGGCAACGTCTTCAAACTTGACCTTGGGGCGTGTGGCCTCGTTGGTCTTGGCGTTGGTCTTGCCAAACTGCATGTTCCTGTTGTTGGCGCCCATCATCTGGCGCATAAAGTAGAACATGATGGCGATAAGGGCGATCGTCGGAAGCACACTCATCGCCAAGTCGCCCCAAAAATCGGGATCGTTGGTGTTGACGATGTACTTGGTATCGGGGTGCTCCGCCATGAGCTCGGCAAGCGAATCGGAGCCGACATAGGTCGAAGAGAAGCTCTTGAGCTCGCTCGTATCGCCCTTGTCCTTTTTTGTCTTCCAGTAATGACCCGTCACGCTTCCGTCTTGAACCGTATAGGTCAGATCTTCGACGCGATCCTGCTTGATGGCGCTGACCATCTCGCTCGTCGCGAGCTTAACGGTATTGCTGGAGCTGGCAAAGCCGGAACCCATATTAAAGAAGGCATAGCCCAGAAGCGCGCAAGCCAAAAGAAAATACAGCCAGCCCGTACGCGTGGGCTTCTTGCCTCCGGGCATCCCCGGGATCTTTGGGTCCCGGGGAGTCTGGGAATTGTTGTCGTTACGGTCGTCGGGCATCTTACGAATAAATCTCCGGTTTCAAAATGCCCAGATACGGAAGGTTGCGATAGCGCTCGGCATAGTCGAGGCCGTAGCCCACCACAAAGGCATCGGGGCAATGGGTTCCAACATACTTGGGCGTGATGGCCGAGACGCGGTCCTCAACGTCCTTCCACAGGAAGGCGGCGACCTCCAGAGAAGCGGGCTTGCGGCTCTCGAGGTTCTTCATCAGATACTTGAGCGTCAGGCCCGAGTCCAGAATGTCCTCGACGATCAGCACGTCGCGACCGCGGATGTCGATATCCAGGTCCTTAATGATACGCACGATACCCGAGGACTTCACACCGTCGCCGTAGCTCGAAACAGCCATGAAATCGATGTTGGTCGGCAGCTCGATCTTACGCATCAGGTCGCCCATAAAGACCACGGCGCCGCGCAGGACCGCAATCAGCACCAGATCCTTACCCGCGTAGTCGCGCGTAATCTCCTCGCCCAGGCGAGAGACGATACCGTCGATATCCTCCTGCGTGAACAGAACCTTCTCGATATCCGGATGTTGAGAAGTCATGACAACCCTTTCTTGTGCTTATCGCCCACACACCGCCGTATGGACGCGAACTACACATTCTAGCAGCGCACGGGGTAAATTTACCAGCCCGTGCGCCATCAGCGCGGGAATACCGTCAACGTCGCACAGAATAGCAGGCGTGGGACGCTATTCCGCATCGACCACGCGGAGCAGATATGCCACGCGCGTTGCGGCCGTGCACTTAAAACGCTCGTCCGCGCGAACTCCGGCGACCCACACCACGGCACCCCCCGGCGCCGTCCTCACCATGGGCACGCCGGCGCGCTCGGAAACGGGAATGCGAGCCTCACCTAGCAAATCGGATACTTTCTTGCTTCGGCCACTCATCCCTAACGGGCACATCACGTCTCCCGGCGCGGGACCGTCCACCCACAGGCGCGCCAATCGCGCCTCGGCAGGGATCTCGCCACGCGAGCCCGACAGGATCCGCTCACTATCGCTGTCGGCAAAACCCAGGGCAGCCGCGTCTACCAAAGCTGTCACTTCCCCGGCAGCCGCAAGCTCACGGGCGCGGCGCACGATATCGCATCCCGGCTCAACAGCCATCGGTTCTGTGACCAGCATACGTCCCCCGCCCAACGGCAAACGACCGGGTACGGTAACCCAGTCCGCGACCAGGCCCTCGCGAGCCGCCGGCGCCTTAAACGCCAGCATGCCAAACTCAATGCGTGCGTCAATCCCCGCCGGAAGCGTGACCGAGCCGGTGCCCTCGGCAACGCAGGAAAGGACTCGCTCCACATGTCGCATCTCGGGACGAGCGTCCGGATCGATGCGCTTAATCGCCAGTCGCACGATGCGCCGCGCGATTACCACCTCGGCCGCAGCCAGGCGCCTGGCATCGAGCACCAGCGCACCCGCTGCCTCTTTGCGCAAACAGCTTCGAAACGCCTGCGCCGAAAGCTGAGACAAAAACGCGTCCTCATCGCCTAAGATCTCGCAGGCGGCGCCAATCGTCTTGCAGATGCTCGCGTTGCGCTGCGCCACCACTGGCATTACTCGATGGCGCACGTAGTTTCGCAGATACGAGATATCCTCATTGCTCTCGTCTTCACGCCACGGCTGACCATGTACCTGTAGATAGCCCACGAGCTCGCCATGAGTTAGGTCGAGCAAGGGACGTACCACGATATTCCTCCGGCGAGGAATGCTCGATAGGCCAGCGGGCCCCGAACCCTTAATCGCGTTCATCAAAAACGTTTCCGCGCGATCCGAAGACGTGTGCGCGGTGCAGATACGAGCCGCCGTTCGCGGTGCCCCCGTCTGGGCGCAGAGCTCGCGAACATACCTCCGCGCCGCGGCATAGCGCACCTCGCGGGCCGCGGCCTCAATATTGCCCGACTCCCCATCAAAATAAGCGTGCTCCACGCACAGCGGTAAACCATATTTCGCGCAGAGCTCACGCACAAAGGCCTCGTCGCCATCGGACGCCTTGCCGCGCAGATGATGGTTTACATGCAGCACATGCAGGCGCTCGCGAGCAATGGGGGCAACACCGCGCCCGTCTTGGATATCCAGCTTTGATGTGCACGCCATAAGAAGCAGTGCCGTCGAGTCCGCGCCGCCTGATACCATGAGCACGACAGGAGCAGCCTGCTGCCTCGTTCGGGTCTCATCGACTGCCCCGGGCACGGCATGGTGTCCGTAATGCTGTGATACCGTAGGCATTTGCTTCCTCCTCTATTCGTCCGCACCCATTGTATCCTTTGGAATCTTATGTCTCGTCTGCACCTTCATATCCTTGGCAGCGGCTCAAAAGGCAACTGCGCGCTCATCGAAGGCCCCCGGGGGCTCATCATGATTGACGACGGTCTTTCTCGCCGCGAGACATTAAAGCGCATGGCAGAACTGGGACTCTCGGCAGACAACGTCTCGGCTCTTCTCATTACTCATGAGCATAGCGATCACATCAAGGGTCTCGATGTCTGGTGCAAGCACTGGCACGGTCCCCTCTTTGCCAGCAGGGGCACACTTTCGAGCAAAGAAAATCTTTCGCATCTGCCTGTCGAGGAATTCGACCCCGGTGAAACCCTATCCATTGCCGGCATCCACGTGCAAACCTACTCAACATCACACGATGTCATAAATCCAATCGGCTTTCGATTCGACACCCTCGATGATTCCATCGGCTTTGCTACCGACACCGGAGAGCTATCGAGCCAAGCCATGAACACCCTCAAAGATTGTCGAGTCCTCGCGCTCGAAAGCAACCACGATGTGACCATGCTGCGCGAGGGAGAATATCCCCGCTTTCTTCAAGAGCGCATCCTGTCTGCAAGGGGACACCTCTCCAACGGCCAAGCCGCCGAAGCCGCGCGCGAACTTGTTACCGATCGCACCGAACAGCTCATTGCCATGCATATCAGCCAAGACAACAATCGTCCGAGCCTTACCGTCAAAAGCTATGCCAAAGCTCTAGCCGCAACCCTGGATGACGAGCTCGGCAGCTCCGCCACCCTTCTCCAAGGATCGCGAAAACTCTCGATACGCCCCGCAAGCCAGTATCGGCCAGCAACCATTCAATAGACTGTCCTAAACAGCAAAAGGGGCCGGGAATCGCTTCCCAGCCCCTTTTGTTGTCTTTTAATAGCGAAGAACACCAACGAAGTTATTCGATGGAGATCTTCGTAACGTTCTTCTTCTCGACGATCTTGGGAACCGTAACGGTCAGGATGCCGTCAGCGTACTTAGCCGAGAGGCCCTCGCTCGAAGCGTCCTTAAGATACACGCCACGCGTCGCGCTGTACGAGCTGAACTCCTTCTGCAGGAAGTTCTTGCCCTCGTTCTCCTCGTCTTCCTCGACATTCACGCTAATGGACAGACGACCCTCGTTAAGCTCGACATCGATATCGTCCTTGGCGACGCCGGTCAGATAAGCCTTGACCTCATAGCCATCGCCCTTATCCTCAACGTCAACGGGGAACGCCTTAGAGGCAATCGAGCTGTTCGCTAGGTCGCTCATATCATCAAACAGATCGAACAGCGAGCTTGCAGAGGGACGAACGCCAAAAACCGAACGATAAGGAACCATGCTTGCCATGTTTACCACTCCTTTATAGGACTGCCGAGTCATCTTCCAGGTGACTGGGACTTCTTTTGACGCTCTTATATATGCCCACCCAGTGCTCATATATACATCGACTATAAAGTTTTTTGAGTCCAGTACTATAAGCATATCTAAGTGCGTATGACTCAGGTTTTAGGAAGGTTAAGGTTCTTTGAACCAGAGCTTAAATACCGAGTATGTCCCCAGCTACAAATAACAAGGGGCTTACAATGAGCGCGTACACGTTGTTGGTAACGAGCTAAAGGGCATCATGGACGACCAAAACCAGAACAATATGTTTATGCCGACGCAGGGGGAAGATACTTCCACGCAGCCGCCACGGTTCCATCGCCCCCACATCTCGCAAGAGCCCATTAATGATCCGGAGCCCGAGTATGTGACGAGAAATCGATATCAAACGCTCGAGGATGCCCAAACGGGACGCAAACATATGGGCGTCGCCTCGGGAGACCCTGTATATCTGAAAGACGCACTATTATCTAAAAACAGTGCAGCTAGTGATGAGCCGATGAAAGCATCCGCCGCTCATCAACAAAGAGGTCCTCGACCAAAGCAAACCTTGACGCATTCGGCTCGCTATCTCGAAACGCCAAAACAGGGAAAATCAATCTTCGTTTCATCAAGTAAACGACGCAAGCAGCATCGACTGACAATCCTGCTTTTGATCATTGCAGCCATAGCAGTTGCCCTTGTTATTCGTTTTATTTTCTTTAAATAAAAGCTCAATACCAAAAAGAGTTAAATCGTCTGGCGTAAATGAGTCATTTATGCCCGGTAAACGCAAAAAAGGGGGAGGCCGCGAGACCTCCCCCTTCCAAGCTCGATGACAGCTCGGTGCCGTCCACCGGTCAGCGGCGCCCTGGCCTCCCACGGGCTGACCCCGCAGTACTCTCGGCGCGATGGGGCTTAGCTTCCGGGTTCGGAACGGGACCGGGCGTGCCCCCCATGCTCTGGCCGCTGACCGGTGGGCGGCGCCCACCGTTACGGTGTCCTGGGTCTCACTCTACACGTGCCCTGGGGGCCGCATGGCGCATAGGAGGAGTCGACTCGGGGGCATCCTCGTGCCCGGACCGCGCATGAGCGCTGGGTCCCGCGGGCCGCGAGGTGCGGTTCCGGAAGAGCTCGGGCGATTAGTGCGGCTCGGCTGAGGCTGTCGCCAGCCTTGCACCTGCCGTCTATCGACCAGGTAGTCTACCTGGGCCCTTACCGGAAGGAGAACTAATCCCTGGAACGGCTTCCCGCTTAGATGCCTTCAGCGGTTATCCGCGCCGCACGCGGCTACCCGGCCGTGCCGTTGGTCGACAACCGGTTCACCGGAGGTGCGTCCACCCCGGTCCTCTCGTACTGGGGGCAGCCTCCATCGATTCTCCTGCGCCCACGGAGGATAGGGACCGAACTGTCTCACGACGTTCTGAACCCAGCTCGCGTACCGCTTTAATGGGCGAACAGCCCAACCCTTGGGACCGACTCCAGCCCCAGGATGCGATGAGCCGACATCGAGGTGCCAAACCTTGCCGTCGATGTGGACTCTTGGGCAAGATCAGCCTGTTATCCCCGGAGTACCTTTTATCCGTTGAGCGACGGCCCACCCACTCGGGGCCGCCGGATCACTAGAGCCTGCTTTCGCACCTGCTCGGCTTGTGGGCCTCGCAGTCAAGCCCGCTTGTACTCTTGCATTCAAAAGGACGGTTGCCGACCGTCCCGAGCGGACCTTCGCGCGCCTCCGTTACCCTTTAGGAGGCGACCGCCCCAGTCAAACTGCCCGCCTGGCACGGTCCCCGAGCCGGTTGACGGCCTCGGGTTAGGACGCCGGTCGCGCGAGGGCAGTATTCCAAGGGCGGCTCCCCGGGGGCTGGCGCCTCCGGATCTGTGCCTCCTGCCTATCCTCTACACGCGGGACCAGCGGCCAATGCCAAGCTGCAGTGAAGGTTCACGGGGTCTTTCCGTCCTTCCGCGGGTAAGTCGCATCTTCACGACCAGTGCAATTTCACCGGGTCCATGGTCGAGACAGCGCCCAAGTCGTTGCGCCTTTCGTGCAGGTCGGAACTTACCCGACAAGGAATTTCGCTACCTTAGGACCGTTATAGTTACGGCCGCCGTTTACCGGGGCTTGGCTTCGGGGCTTCGCCGAATCGGCTAACTCCTCCGCGTGACCTTCCGGCACCGGGCAGGCGTCAGACCCTATACGTCGCCTTGCGGCTTCTGCAGAGTCCTGTGTTTTTGGTAAACAGTCGCTTGGGCCTCTCCACTGCGGCCCGCCTCCGCTCCCCGGGCGAGCCGGTTCACGTACGCGCGGGCACCCCTTCTCCCGAAGTTACGGGGCCATTGTGCCGAGTTCCTTGACCATGGTTGACCCGATCGCCTCGGTATGTTCTACCCACCCACCTGTGTCGGTTTGCGGTACGGGCGCGCACGCGCCTGCCTAGGGGTTTTTCTAGGGACCTCGGGCTCACTCGCTTCGCTCAGTCGCTTCGTCCGGAGCCTCGCCCTCAATGCGGACCGGATTTCCCTGGTCCGCGGGCCGCGCTCCATCACGGGGACGTCCAGAACCCCGCCGAGCCACCCCCATCCGTCGCCCCGTCGGTCGTAGCGCCGCGTGCGCGGTGCAGGAATGTCTGCCTGCTGCGCGTCGGCTACGCCTACCGGCCTCGCCTTAGCCCCCGACTGACCCTGGGAGGATTAGCCTTGCCCAGGAAACCTCGGGTTCACGGCGGACGAGTTACTCTCTCGTCTCTCGCTACTCATGCCAGCATTCTCACTCCCATGCGCTCCACCGTCGGTCGCCCTCCGGCTTCTCCGCCCATGGGAAGCTCCCCTACCGATTCTAATGAATTAAAATCCCGCCGCTTCGGTGTCCAGCTTAGCCCCGTGTATTGTCGGCGCATGTCCACTCGACCAGTGAGCTGTTACGCACTCTTTGAATGCATGGCTGCTTCTAAGCCAACATCCTGGTTGTCTGGGCGGACGCACATCCTTTGCCACTCGGCTGGAACTTGGGGACCTTAGCGGGCGGTCCGGGCTGTTTCCCTCTCGAGCACACAGCTTAGCCCACATGCTCTGACTGCCGCGCTCTGGGCCGCCGGCATTCGGAGTTCGGTTGGATTCGGTAGGCGGCGAAGCCCCCTCGTCCATCCGGTGCTCTACCTCCGGCGGTGAACGCGCGACGCTAGCCCTAAAGCTATTTCGGGGAGAACGAGATATCTCCGGGTTTGATTGGCCTTTCACCCCTATCCGCAGGTCATCGCCGCCGTTTTCAACCGACGTGCGTTCGGCCCTCCACGGGGTCTTACCCCCGCTTCAGCCTGCCCACGGATAGCTCACCCGGCTTCGCGTCCGCGGCGCGGGACTCAAGTCGCCCTGTTAAGGCTCGCTTTCGCTCCGGCTCCCTTTCGGTTAACCTCGCCCCGCGCCAGCGACTCGCTGGCTCATTCTACAAAAGGCACGCCGTCACACCATAAAGGTGCTCCGACTGCTCGTGGGCGCACGGTTTCAGGTACTGTTTCACTCCCCTCCCGGGGTGCTTTTCACCTTTCCCTCACGGTACTGGTGCGCTATCGGTCACAGGGTAGTACTCAGGCTTGGATGGTGGTCCACCCAGGTTCGGACCGGGTTTCACGTGCCCGGCCCTACTCAGGGACCGCGTCGCGCCGTCCGGTCTGGGTTCGCGTACGGGGCTGTCACCCGCTGCGGCCGGCCCTCCCATGCCGTTCCGCTCCCCAGCCGGACCTGCGCCCGGGGGCGGCAGCCCCCGGATGCGCGGCCCTGCAACCCCGTCGGCGGAACCCCTGCCGGGTATGCCCGCTCGACGGTTTGGCCATCGGTCCCCTTTCGCTCGCCGCTACTCGGGGAGTCTCGAGATTGATTTCCTCTCCTCCGGGTACTTAGATGTTTCAGTTCCCCGGGTTGTCCTCCCCGGCCCTATGTGTTCGGGCCGGGGATATGCACACCGCTGTGCATGGGTTCGCCCATTCGGAGACCCCCGGGTCGAAGGATGTGTGCTCCTCGCCGGGGATTATCGCAGCTTGCCGCGTCCTTCATCGGCTCCCTGTGCCAAGGCATCCGCCGTGCGCCCGTGGTATCTTGCGGGACCGCATCGGGCCCGCGGGATATCCACGTGTCGCTAATTAATCTAATTAATCGATATCATGAATAGCGCTCGTATGTCGCAATTCGGGTATCTCATACCGCGGCACAGCAGTTGTACTGTGCTCGCGATCAGATGCTCCTCACTCATTAATAAGTGAATTCTTCTTGTTTGGATCGGATGAATGATTGCTATCATTCTTGATTTAATCGCAGAAAAGAATCGAGTCTGGAAGATGAATCTCTTCCATCTCTCTCCTATCGCTATGCGGCTCTCAAGGTACGCGGGTGCGACCCCGGGGACCGGGTGCTGCGGGGACTTACTCCGGGCGACATCCACCGGACGGGCTCCTGCCCTCTATTCGAGTTAAAGTGTTTTCTCTCTAGAAAAAGTATCTCCCTAGAAAGGAGGTGATCCAGCCGCACCTTCCGGTACGGCTACCTTGTTACGACTTCACCCCCCTCACCCTCCACACCTTCGGCGCCTCCCCCCTTGACGGTTGGGCCGGCGACTTCGGGTGCAGACGACTCGGGTGGTGTGACGGGCGGTGTGTACAAGGCCCGGGAACGCATTCACCGCGGCATGCTGATCCGCGATTACTAGCAACTCCGACTTCATGGGGGCGGGTTGCAGCCCCCAATCCGAACTGGGGCCGGCTTTCCGGGATCCGCTCCCCCTCGCGGGGTGGCATCCCTCTGTACCGGCCATTGTAGCACGTGTGCAGCCCAGGGCATAAGGGGCATGATGACTTGACGTCGTCCCCGCCCTCCTCCGCCTTGACGGCGGCGGTCCCGCGTGGGTTCCCGGCATCACCCGATGGCAACACGCGGCGGGGGTTGCGCTCGTTGCGGGACTTAACCCAACATCTCACGACACGAGCTGACGAC